>JAIXPV010000385.1 GCA_027486105.1 Runella sp.
ACTTTGTTTGAGGTAGCCGCCCACGTTTGCTGAGATATTACCCCTCCCCCTTCCAGCACCGTTAATTTTCCCTCAAAATCAACACAATACAACATTGAACTCACTTTAATCAGCACTTTGTTAGATAATTGCCTGTAGTCAATCCCCCAATTATCATTGCTTCCAACTTTAAAATCAATGACATTATTGCTGTTGCTATCATAAATAAACGAAACGTGGGGATGAAGAAACATTCGACGTTTTTCCCGAATAATCACTTTCATAGGTTCCGTTCGGGGCCCTGTAAAACGTTTTAATTCCCTCGTTCCTAGAGGCGTTCCGTCACTTACCCAAATGGCACTTTCATTTGAACCAACCTGAGTTTGTAGGTATAAAAACATGCCATCTTGATACGTTGAAAGCACTTTTGATACTGAAAGACTCGGTATATCTTTTACTTTGGTGGTTCCGCCGATGGTTCCATCGGTTATCCACAGGGATGTTGATGCAGTGGCGGTGGCTTCGTCACGCGTCAGAAAAAAAACTTTTTTACCTACCCGTATTATTTCAAAATCATCATTCCCGACGGTTTTGATGTTTTTGACAATGTTAGATTTGAGGGTCGCAATATCGGTTTTGTACAACTCTGTATCGCCACTCACATCCAAACGCCCTGAATGAACGATCGCATCTGGCAGGAGTTCGTAATAGGACGGCACCACGGATACCTCTGCCAATATCCCATCCTTTAAATTATACCATTTCGGAACATCAACGGCGGTGCTTCCGCCCACTAAAAGAGAATTCCCCACCTTTTTGAGCGTTGTAATAACATACGGAACCACTTTCCAAGCATCGGCCACCTCAGTAGTTCCTGCTTTTTCAAAGTCGCGGATGACCAGCGCTCCCTTCTTTGAAATACCGTAAAATTTGGCATCAATCCACAAAAAGTTGCTTACTAAAGCTGGCAGCGCGGTTTTATCAATTGTACGAAAGTTATACCCATCGGTGCTTTCTAACAACCGCACCGAGGGGCTATCGAAGTTGATGTGTTCTACAATCTGAATCTTTTCCTCCTTTACCCGCATTTCTATCACGCCGCTAAGGCTAAGAGAAGTATTAGGATTGGCAAATCCTCTGGCGTAGACCACTTCGGCAGTAGCAGGGTTATTATTTTTAATCCGAACTATATGCCCATCATTGAACGCATTGCAGTAATAATACAAATAATCACGCCAAACAAACATTTTCGGTTCTGAAGAAAAACTACCAAAATACCCCACCCGTATCGTCCCTGTGGTCGTACCGTCCGTTTGGAACACCGCCGAGCGTCCTCTATTATTGAAGTACATTTTGCCATTATGAGGAAAAAAGCCAGCCCCGCTTTTTCCCAATCCTAGGTCGGCGAGTTGGGTACTGCCTGAGGAGGAAGGATTAAGAACCCATATCTTTTGGGCCTGATCGGCAATGTAAAGTTGACCATTAAGCGGCATCAACTCCGTGATGGCAACACTCCACTGCGCCAGGCGCGCGGTGCCGTTTGGCGTTCCGTCACTTTGCCACACGGCACATTGTCCATCGGCTTGTAAAGATGTAAAATAAAATTTCCCATCCGCCACCACCGTTGGATTGATGGTAAGGTCGTTGGCATAGTAAAGACCCGAACCGGCGCCGGGCACCACGTCTTTCAAGAGCTGAGTGCCCGTTTCAGTTCCGTCGGTCACCCACCATTCATCTCCCTGCTGATTTGTATTGGCAATAAAAAATATCTTATTTTCGAGCCGCACGAATTTGCGCGGGTTGGAAGATGCATTGGCCAGATGTTTTACCGCAGTCAATTGATTTTGAGCGTATAACGCCCCCCCAATCAACCATAAAAAAGAGAGCAAAAAAAAGCGGTATTTCATGGTTCAATACTTATTTATTTTTTTGGAAGCCCACTCCTTCCCATCCGTCACCCAAACAATGTACATTCCTGTGGGCAGGTGCGAAACATCAATTCCATCCACTTGCTCTGTTGATGGCAATGACTTTTCCATAATCAAACGTCCATTTATATCAAAGATTTTGAGGTACCTAGATGCGCTTTTAGCGTCTGTGATACGAATTGACACAATTTTACTGACCGGATTCGGAAATACATTTAATGAGAATATCGGTTCGGACGTTTTTATCGCCAACACTGGAGGGGTTACATTCCAAAGTTGCCGACCTTGGTCACCACTGAATGCCGAACACACTACTATATTTCCCATCACCCTCAAGTCTTTAGGGTTTGAACTAAGTGCCCCCGTTCTTAAATCTGCCCATTGTCTGGTTCTTTCGGGGGTTCCTTCGGTGAGCCAAAGTTCATTGCCTCCAGCTTCATTTTCGGCGGTAAAAATTAACATTCCAGCAAAAACCTGTTCGGAAACAACATGATTGGTGGGTAATGATTTCAGCAAAGTCGTCTGCGTAGGAGATTCTACCAGAAATATTCCGTTTTGTCGGCCGCTGCTGTTTTGCGTATAACCCTGAAATCCTCTCTTTTCAATCAAGTCCGTAAATCGGGTTCTCACAAAGAAACTTCCTAATTGTTGGGCTTTAAGACTGTCTATTTCCCAAGTTTCAGGGCTTGGGTCGGCAAATGAAACGTACATTTTTGAGGCCTGCAAAAACGTGCGCCCATTCTGATAAAATTTTGCTGGCAATAACCTACTCAGTGAATCTTTGGCTGGTAGAACTTTCCATACATTGCTTCCAACAACGTACAACGCTGACCCACTGGTAACAAACTTAGGGTTTTGCGAGTCGGCAGCGTCGCCTTTCAGGAAACGAATGATTTTGGCATTAACATCCAAGAGCGCCACATTGAGGCGATTGGGGGCCGTCACAACAGCTAGGGTGTAGGTATTTCCAGTTTTTTGCACGCCCCGTACCGTTGTAAAATCAAACGGCCCCATTTCTTGCGCACGTTGGCCGTTAGCATCCACAAAAGTCAGAAAGCTGTTGATTTTTCCACCAGAAGTTACTTCTGTACGGTGTATAAAAATTCCATCGGAAACTTTAAACATAGCCGTTGCCGAAGGAATTTCCATTAACTCACGCGGGGCTTCAGACGCAGAGGCTCCAGTCATGACGCCCAGCTTTCCCGACGTTTTCAGCCGTAAGTAGAAAAAACGCGCCCCGATACCCAAGGGTGCCACCATTGAGTCTACCGTGAAAAGGGTACGATTTTCAAGCGTGGTAAGCGACAGATTTGCATCTACCATGGTCACTGACTTTTCATCAAACATCAACACTTTATTGTCGAGCGCCAACGTCTTTCTATTTCCCGATACAGTATTGATGGTAGAAGAACGTATCAGTCTCAATCCACTAAAGTCTACTTTATAATACGACAGAGAACCAAACCAAAGTAATAGCTGATTATCAACCGAATAAACGTAAGGTCGTTCTTGCGCATTGGTAATACTTCCCAGCAAATTTGTACCAGCGGCGGTTCCATCGGTCACCCATATATAACGATTATTGCTTTGGTCGACGTACGAAAACAACGCCCACTGCCCATCCGAATGGATCAATCCTGAAGCGGCTGCGTTGAGAAGAATGGTCGGTGAGGTATTCAGAACCTTTACGGTCTGACCCGCAGTCAGGCCATCGGTTTTGTTGAGCGTAATTCCTGGCCCAGCATCGTCGCCAATATAGTATAATTGCGTACCCAACATAAACTGCGGGATTTCATTATCTTCCACCTGTTGTAGATTCCCCCTCACTTTAAAATTCAGTCCGTTCAAATCTGCCCCATATAAATTAACATTCCCTTTGGCCGTAGTCCCTCCTGAAAGAACCAACGAATTGTTAAATTCGAGGATTTGAGACACGAAAACGTTACGCGGAGTAATTTTTCGGGTGGCCCCATCAAACAGGTAAAGTTGACCACGAAAATCGGGTGACTTGACAAAATAAGCCACTGAATTGTTGCTCAACTTTTTGGCACGGGCAACATCTAGTCCCGATAAAGTCCAGTTAATGTAGGTCTTTGTGGTGTCTCCCGAGGTCAAATCCATCGCGGTGAGGAATGTTTGCGACGCGTAGTAAAGGGTATTTCCCGACACCTCTACCCCCGAAATAGAGCCTAAAGGAGCCGTTTTTGTCAATACACTACGAAACGTACGACCGTCAGTGGTATTCTTAACGATAAACTGATTTAAAACGGAGCTACTGGGATTGGGAAATTCGATAAGTTGAAACTCATTGTCAATGATTCGAGAAGTCATTCCGCGAAAACGTTCTTGTAACGACACAGGAAAAAGGTTCACGGGTGGAATCAAGACTTCAGTAGTTGAGGTGGTTCCACGGGTCTTGATTAGCACTTTATCATTTTGGCTATTGTATACGTAGACATCCCCTTTATACACGTTATAGAGTGGCTGCCCAAGGCGAATACGTTGTGCAAAAAGGCGCTGATTTCCAGTAATAGTACCATCAGCACGCCATAGCTCATATTCTCCCAGCTCGTTGTAGGTGAAGTATAATTGATAGTCTAATACGGGGGGGACATTGGTATCTAAGTAATAATCAGGCAGTACAAAAGTGATTGACCCACCTGGATTGCTTACTCTCCTTTTGGTTTTAGTCGTAATATCAAGGTAATACAGCGCGAAGTTTTCAATTACGTAAAACTTATCCTTTTGCGGTGTAGGCCTGAATTGCTCTATGATGCCCTCGTAAGTAAATATCTTTAGAGTACCTTCGGTAGTACCGTCCGTTTGCCAAAGCTCTGACTGGTTAAGGGCATTCTTTGTCAGAAAATATAAAATTCCATTGGCAACCACTATACTCCGCTCCACTTCTAGCAAAGAAGTATTAAGATTTCTAACCAACGTGGTTGCTACGCCTGGAGCAATATCCTTCAGTAATTTTGTACCCGTATCGGTTCCGTCAGTCACCCACCACTCGGCACCATATTCTTTTGTATCGGCAATAAACAACAATTTATCCCCCAATCTATGAAAAGCGCGGGGGTTGGAAGAGGATCCTGTACGGTGCTGAATGGCTGAAAGTTGTTGTTGAGACTGCGAAGTAAACCAAAAACCTAATAAAAGGAGGCTAAAAATAGTGTGTTTAATCATGGCTAAAATAAATTACGCTGCAATCAGCGTAATTTATTTTATTTCTCCAAAAGCATTGCCCCAAAAGAATATCCACCGCCGAAAACAGTAATGACGATTCGTTCTCCTTTTTTAAAACGATCCCAATGTTCAGAAAGACCGATGGCGCAACCAGCACAACCTGTGTTTCCTAAGTATTGAATATTAGAGATAAGTTTATCCTCCGAAAGGCCCAGCGTATTCATGACGTTCATGCTGATACGTAAATTGGCTTGGTGAGGCAGCACATAATCCACATCCTGCACCGTAAGCCCGCACCGCTCCAACACCTGCAAACTTGCCTTGGGCATGTACGTACAAGCATTGATGAATACGTCGCGCCCGAAAGGCATAATCACCCCCCGTTCGTTGGGACGAAGCACCACTGCTTCGGTGGCTTTCCCGCTGGTAGCGGCGCCGCCCGTGAGCAAAGCGCGGATTTCCAAGTCTTCTTCGCTGCTACGCTCTTTGGTAATCAACAACGCCGCCGCGCCATCACCCCATAAGTGCCCCGAAACGGTATCTGTTTCGTTGTAATACCCAGTGTTGTGTTCAGATGTGATAACCAGCGCTTTGGTGGCCTTGTTCATGGCAAAATACCCTTCTACCACTTCAATCGCATTGAGCAATGACGAACATGCCGACGAAATCGTGACGACTGGGATATCAGGAATTTCCAGAAAATGCTGGGCCGCGTGAGCTAACGTTACAATTGTATCGTATGAAGTATAGGTAGCGCCTACAATCAAATCTATTTCACTCGCAGGAATCTCAATTTTATCTAGTAATGCCTTCACCGCTTCTACTCCCATGGTGTGAGAGTTTTCGGCAGAGGCAGCTTTGCGACGGAGTTGAATCCCAGTACGCTGTACAATCCATTCGTCCGAGAGGCCGTTCAACTTGGTAAAATGTTCGTTGTCAACAACTTGCTCGGGCAGGTAGTGACCAACTTGGTGAAGAAACATACTGTGGTTGGTTTAAACCGAAACTTTTAAAGCCGAAAGTTAAACATTTCCTAGAAATCATATCACACTATATTAAAATCTTACAACAAAGTCATTATAATTTACCATTCCATTCAGTACTCTTTCACAAACTGCCCTAAAAAAGTAGACTTATTTTCAACCAATAAATAAAATCTATTCATAGAATGACGCTTCGTTCCGGAATGTACCGTATTTTTGCCCAGTACTGAAAATCGAGGTCAATGCTTCCAACCAAGTTATTGCTTGTTGTTCCCTGTTACAACGAAGAAGAAATATTGCTGAAAACCCACCGTACTCTTCAAGAATACTATACGCATCTAGAAGCAGAACAACTCATCTCGCCAGAAAGCAAGATATGTTTTGTAAACGATGGCAGTCGCGATCGTACGTGGCAACTCATCGAAACCATTTGCCAGAATGACGCTAAAAGTATCGGCATCAAATTATCCCGCAATTTTGGTCACCAAAGTGCCATTTTGGCTGGATTGACGCAATATACCAACGATTACGATTGTTTTATTACCATCGACGCCGATTTGCAGGACGACATCGCTGCCATCGGCAAGATGCTCGAACAGCACCGCGACGGGGCGATGGTGGTCTATGGCGTCCGCGACGATCGTAGCAATGATAGTTGGTTTAAACGCACCACTGCCGAGTCATTTTATACAATGATGCGCTGGATGGGCGTGCCCGTCGTGTTTAATCACGCTGATTTTAGGTTGATGGACCGCCGTATACTGGAAGAATTTGCGCATTTCAAAGAAGTGAATCTGTTTTTGAGGGGTATTATTCCGCTGATTGGCTTTCGTTCAGAGAAAGTTTTTTACAAAAGATTGGAGAGGGAAGCGGGAGAAACCAAATATCCGCTCAAAAAGATGTTACTTTTTGCCTGGAATGGGGTCACTTCTTTCAGTACTTTTCCTATGCGACTGGTGCTTTATTTTGGTCTTTTCAACTTTTTTATCGCGATGGCGGTCAGTGTTTACATCGGTATTTCGTACTTGTATGGAAGTACGGTAGCGGGTTGGACCTCAATTGTATTGCCCATGACCTTTTTTAGCGGGGCCAATATGATTGCCATTGGATTGATTGGCGAATACGTTGGTAAGATTTATGAGGAAGTCAAAGGAAGGCCCCGGTACATTATTGAAAAGGTTGTGGAAGTGTCAGAAGTCAGAAGTGAGAAGTGAGAAGAACAAATTGCTTTGGAGGTTTTTTGTGGCCCTTTGGGTTTATTTACAAATGATATTATCAAATTAACCAATGCTGAAAACATTACAAAAGCCTTTATTTCAGAATCTTTTTAACATCGGATTACTGATTTTGGTGTTAATTCCGTTGTTGGCATTGGCTTGCTACAATCATCCCTCGCCCGTTGATGATTATTGTTATATTGATACCGTTTTCAAATACGGTTATTTTGAAGCCATGAATTTTTACTATACTGGCTGGACAGGGCGCTATTTTGGGATTCTGATGAATCACTCCAACCCGCTCATTCTCAAATGGCCAGGTGGATTCAAATTCCTTTCTTTCCTTTTAATTTTGGGACTAACGAGCAGCCTTTTCGCCTTAGCGAAAGAGGTATTTCCTAAGTGGAGCCGACTTGGGTCGTTTGGTTTGGTGGGTGGATTGCTGTTTTTATTTATTCTTAAAATTGCCAGTATTGCCGAGGCCTTCTATTGGATGGCCGCCTTCGTAACCTATACCGTTCCAAATGCCCTCACTATTTATTGGCTTGTAGTAATGATGCGGTGGTATCAATTGCCCAAGGGTGCCCTCAAGAATTTTACTTCCGTTTTA
>JAIXPV010000126.1 GCA_027486105.1 Runella sp.
AGATCAAGGCATTTCGATCATCTTCCCGAGGTGTCAGGGATATTCCATTCTTCTTATTTAGATTGACGAAATTATATGCTTAGCTTCCCCAAGAATTCAGCTTGAGCCCGAAAAACTCAAATTTATTACCCTACCATGAAATACTCTTTATCAACAATTGTCTTTTGTTTTATCCTCACTGCTCCTACTTACGGCAAAAAAACCTATCATTTACTCGGTTTCAATCCCCGCGTGCAGGCGTTGGCATTCATGTATCCCGCACAGGCACAACTCATTTTTGATGCAGGCAACGAAGCCAACGCCTATACCGACCAATTTTTTGGGGTAGGTGCGCAAAGCCAAAATGACAACAGTTCTAACGCCTTCCGGCATTCGGTTTGGAATGCACTGGCGGTCAAAAAACTGAAAGATGCTGGTGCCAACGATGCCACGGCCAACGACATTGTGCAGCAATTTACGTCGGCTTATGAGTACAATGACAGGGAACAGTGCTAATCAAAACGGTCGCTTCGGCCATGGATTTGCACAATAATTTGGCGGGGCGTTCATTTAAAAACTATACGACCGTTAACCAATTGCTGGACAGTATTTTTCTAAAAGCCATTGAACCCAAAGTGATTACGGCTACCCTCAGTCAGATTTTGGCGAGCCACAATGCGGATGTCAATACCGCATGGAATTTGTTGGAAAACACCGATAGCTCCGTCCTGAACGTTAGTAATTTTTTGGTTAGAATTGACCCCTGTACGGTTTCGTTGGTGTTGAATCACACCATTACAGATACGGTCAAATTTGAGGTTAGTACCCATATCCAAGCCCAAAATATCCTTTCGCCTTCGGCCCAAGTGACTTATGATGCCCATAATTACGTGTTACTAAAGCCAGGGTTTAAAACCGAACAAGGAAGCACCTTTTCTGCTTATGTGGATGGGTGCGGCAATAAGTAGGGCTTACGTTGGCTGATACTGGTTTACTAAATTATCTCAATCTACCATAATTGCCACATTTCCCTTTTTATGGGATATTTTATTTCATAAAAAACCGAATCAAAAGTCCCATTCGATAGCCTTTTGTTACTTTCCTGTACCCAATTTCCAATCATCCGTCCGAAACGGAATGGCGGGTAGCCCCTCTTTGTTAAACAAGTTTGGAACGGGCGTATCCCGAAACGCAAAACGCACCGCTACTGGCTGACTCACCTTTTCGGAGGTAACTTCAACGGCGTTGTTTTTAACAATTCGGGCCTGTGCTTTGTAAAATACGCGGTCTGCCCCCGCCACTTCAAACTCCGTCAACGGGCCTCCTTTGGCGGCAAGGCCACTTTCAGCGTGGTCAAACGAAACAATGGCTTTGGCACCGTCTACTTGCAGAGATTTATACTGCGGGCTTTTGTAATTTCCGTTATTCTGACGGTAGGTCTCTGCCAATGCCCAACCCGCCAACCGATTGCCGACTTCTTTTTTATACACGGGGTGAATGTTATTCAAATCATCCACTAAATCGGTAATGACCACCATCCCTGATTTTGGAATATCCATGGCGCGGGTTTGCATCTCGCGCACGACGGGGGCTTTAAATTCGGTCGTATCACGGTAGTTGAAAGGAGCAATTTGAACGTAATAAAACGGAAAATCTTTCTGCCACGCACCCCGCCACGTATCCACCATCAGGTGCATGAGTTGGTAGTACGTAGAAGGATAGTGGCGGTTGGATTCGCCCTGATACCACAACGCCCCCGCAATGGCAAACGGCGTGAGCGGTGCCACCATGCCGTTGTAAATATAACCTGCCTCTCGCGGCCAGCCCTTACTCGGAATCATGGTTTCGGCCGAGGTACGAGTATTGGGGAAAAGATTGACCAAATGTTCTGGAATCCACGATTCGATGTACGAACCGCCCCATGCCACGTCAATCAGGCCGATGGGCACATTGAGCGATTGATTGAGTTTTTTACCGAAAAAATATCCTACGGCACTGAATCGCTTCAACGTCAGCGAATCGCAAACCGTCCAAGTTCCTTTGGCGTCGGTTTGGGGCGTTTCGGCGGTGAGTTTGGGCATTTTGAAAAAACGAATGTTGGCATTGTAAGCCGTCGGCAACTCTGCCTTGGCATCTTTTACGCCGTGGTCGGCGCTCCATTCCATGTTGGATTGACCGGCACACAGCCAAACCTCACCCATCAGTACATTCTCCAGCACAATCCTGTTACGCCCCTGAATCGTCAACGTATACGGCCCGCCTCCGGCTTTAGGGGTAGCAATGGTTAATTTCCAAACAGCATTTTCGTTGGTCACCACACTGACCGTTTCACTTTGCCAACTTCCCGAAACCGTCACTTTTTCGCCCGGCTGCGCCCATCCCCATACCGTTACGTTGGACTGTTGCTGCAACACCATATTACTACTAAAAATAGCCGGCAAGTACACATCGGCAACGGCGAAGAGTGGGGAGAGAAAGAGGAGAAGGAAGAGTTTTTTCATTTTGTTTATGGAGGGTTTGGGGTTGTAAATCACCAGCATTTTTGCCGTTGTTGGTGTTTCTCCACCAACAACCACCGTTCTAATTCCAAGGGCAATGTTAAAAAAACATCAGGTTTTGAGAAACCTGATGCACGGGCTTTTTTGCCGTTGTTGGTGTTTCTCCACCAAC
>JAIXPV010000572.1 GCA_027486105.1 Runella sp.
AAACAAAGATAGATTTCTGAGTGAGTTGTTTGACTTGCTGCGTATTCCATCCGTCAGTGCTGACCCCAAATTTAAAGGCGATATGCGCCGCTGCGCGGAGGCCGTGAAAGAATCCATCCTGAAAGCTGGTGCCGACTTAGCCGAAATTCACGAAACCCCGGGCCATCCGGTGGTGTATGGCGAAAAAATCATTGACCCAGCCCTGCCCACCGTCCTAATCTACGGTCACTACGACGTACAACCTGCTGACCCGTACGAACTGTGGGAAACGCCTCCTTTTGAGCCTACCATCAGAAATGAGCGCATTTATGCCCGTGGTTCCTGCGACGACAAAGGGCAATTTTATATGCATATCAAGGCCCTCGAAACCATGGTGGCTACTGGTTCGCTCACTTGCAACGTCAAAATCATGATTGAGGGCGAAGAAGAAGTTGGCTCCGACCATCTAGGAACTTTTGTGCGCGAAAACAAAGAAAAACTCAAAGCAGACGTCATTCTGATTTCGGACACCAGCATCATTGCCAACGATGTCCCATCGATTGAGGTAGGCTTGCGCGGACTCACCTATCTGGAAGTAGAAGTAACAGGAGCCAATCGCGATTTACACTCTGGAGTGTACGGCGGTGCGGTGGCCAACCCCATCAACGTGCTGTGTGAAATGATAGCGTCGATGAAAGATGAAAACAATCACATCACCATTCCAGGGTTTTATGATAAAGTACAGGAACTCAGCGCCGAAGAGCGCAGCCTGATGAACGAAGCCCCCTTTGACCTTGACGAATACAAGCGCGACTTAGCCATCGACGAACTCGAGGGCGAAACGGGCTACACCACCATTGAGCGTACGGGTATTCGTCCAACCCTCGATGTAAACGGAATCTGGGGCGGCTACACTGGCGAAGGCGCCAAAACGGTGTTGCCTTCAAAAGCCTACGCCAAAATCAGTATGCGCCTCGTACCCAACCAAAACAACGACGAAATCCTTGATATTTTTACCAAGCATTTCTTATCGATTGCACCGCCATCGGTCAAAGTAGTGGTAAAACCTCACCACGGCGGGCTTCCCTACGTTACCCCCGTTTATTCAGTAGAATACAAGGCAGCCGAATTGGCCATGAAAGAGGCTTGGGGTGGCAAGCAGCCCGTCCCCACACGCGGAGGAGGGAGTATTCCCATCGTGGCGTTGTTTGAACAGGAATTGGGGATAAAATCAATCCTGATGGGATTCGGGCTCGACATCGATGCCCTCCATTCTCCCAACGAAAGCTATGGGCTTTTCAACTTCTACAAAGGCATCGAAACCATTCCACTGTTCTTTAAATATTATAGCGAGTTGAAAAAATAAAGTTATCTGGCAGTACCTATCTCAGAGTGTGCTTTAGACATTTGCCGTTTATTTTTTTCCTAAAAGTCAGGATTGACAGCGTAGCTATCCCAGAAAATCTATTCTGTCAATCCTAACTATGGTCTTTAGTTTTAACTCAATACATTTTACCCCTTTGAAGCAGCCACATACCCCCACTGTTATGAATCTTTTTGCCAAACCTTACCAAACAAATTGGATTGTTTTTTGTCTGATTGCTTGTTTGATTATTGGAAGATGGCTTATTGTAAGCGAAGGAGAATACGACGAAGACGAAAGTACCTGGATTGCCTCCGCGCTCACGGTTTTGCAGTCGTCAGAAAAATGGTGGACGCTGTTCAACTACAGCGACAGCCGTCCTTTAACCGTACTACCGTTGGTTGTCGCTGGGTTGTTGGGAATAAAACAAGGGTATCTGATGGCCAAACTCATCGGTGTATTGTTTTGGGCGGGTAGTCTCTTTTTTTTATTCAAAGCATTTTCAGTGTATATCAAGCCCAGTAAAGCAGTATGGTATATTTTACCTTTAGCTCTCTACTTTGGCACTACTTGGAATCCTGGCTTTGTCTCCTACAATTCAGAGCACTTTTGCATTTTTTTATTGACCTTGGGCCTCTGGCTCTACTGTAAACTAGAAAAGACAGGGCGCCTCAATCTGTCGGAAACCTACCTGCTCGGGTTTAGTCTTGGATTATTGCCTTTTGCTAAGTTTCAGGCTATTCCTTTGGGGCTAGTCACAGCAGGTTTTGCGTTAGGTCTTTTCATTTACCAACGACAATGGCGGTACGTAGCGTTATTGACCGCTGGCGGAATTTTCCCGACGCTTTTGGTCAATATTTTCTATTTTCTCCATCACGACATCAATTCATTCTGGCAGGATTATTTCTGGAATCTTTTCTTTTATTCATACACCACTACGTTTTCGAAAGTCCCACTCAGCGAGCGTTTCAATTTGGGTCGAGGGCTTCATTTTATATTTTACAGCAAACACGTCGCTCTTTATTTTTTGGGGCAATTTACCTTGATTGTCGGCGGATTGATGAGTTTGATTATGTTTTCTCGAAAACAAGCAAGCACCCCCTCCCGACTGATTACTTTTGGCTTTTTGTACTTATTGTCTGCTATGTATGCCGTACTGCAATCGGGCAATATGTTTATGCACTATCTTCTTTTCCTGATAGTACCGTTGCTGTTTCTGACCTTTGTGGTCGTGGAGTTTATTTCCACTAGTCCTACCTTGGGATTGCGTTGGTTGCTTTTATTTGCTGGACTTCAAAGCATTGCCAATCTGCTTTCTTACCAAAACATTTATCACCGGCAGCCCGAGTCATCCATTACCGAAGCTCTGCAAAAACACCAACAAAAAGGGGATAAATTAGTACTGTGGGGATGGGCCGACCGCTTTTTTTTAAGTACGGGTATGCCTCAAGGAATCAGAACCGCTCACACCTTTAATGCCTATCTGCCAGGCCCGCACCAGCCGTATCGGCTGCAACAGGTCATCAAAGACATGGAAGACAATCGCCCCGCTTTATTTGTTGACATTGCCGTTCAACATTTATCATCACAATGCGACACTACCTACCGCCACTACCGTTTTCCTACGTTAAAGGCGTATATTTCAAAACATTACCAACTGGTTCAAACTGTAGATAGCGTCTTGATTTATCGAAGGCGGGCTTCAACCTCAATGTAAGGGTTATGTAAAAAATTCCTCAAAATTTTGCTACTTTGCAAACTCAACCCACCTAAGTTGAAACATATCTTTGTTTAACTAAAATTTTTTTCCAAAAAAGACAATTTTACCATGAGCGAAATCATAACCCGCTTTAAATCAGGAGTAGTAACCGGCGAAGGTGTCAGTGAAATCTTCCGTCATGCCAACGAAAACGACTACGCACTTCCCGCGGTCAATGTCGTAGGTACAAACTCCATCAATGCCGTATTGGAAACTGCCAAGAAGGCCAACTCCCCCGTCATCATCCAGTTTTCCAACGGAGGTGGTATTTTTTACGCTGGCAAGAGCCTTTCAAACGCCAATCAACAAGCCGCCATTGCAGGTTCTATCTCAGGTGCAATGCACGTACACCAAATGGCTGATTTGTACGGCGTTCCAGTGATTCTGCACACCGACCACTGCGCCAAAAAACTATTACCTTGGATTGACGGTTTGCTCGATGCGGGCGAAAAATATTTTGACCAACACGGTAAGCCTTTATATAGCTCACACATGCTAGACTTGTCGGAAGAGCCGCTTGAAGAAAACATTGAGATTTGCGCCAAATATTTTGAGCGCATGGCCAAAATCGGCATGACCCTCGAAATCGAATTGGGCGTAACTGGCGGCGAAGAAGACGGCGTTGATAACTCCGACGTAGACAGCGCTAAATTGTACACACAACCTGCCGAAGTAGCGTACGCGTACGAAGAACTAAGCAAAATCTCTAGTCGTTTTACCATCGCGGCGGCTTTCGGAAACGTACACGGTGTATACAAGCCTGGTAACGTAAAATTGCAACCCATCATCTTGAAAAACTCACAGGATTATATTCAAGAAAAATACAATACGGGGGCGCTTCCCGTCAATTTCGTATTCCACGGAGGTTCGGGCAGTACGCGTGAGGAGATTCGCGAGGCCATCCAATACGGTGCTATCAAGATGAACATCGACACCGATATGCAGTGGTCAACGTGGGAAGGAATCCTGAAATATTACAAAGACAAAGAAGGATACTTGCAAACACAGCTCGGAAATCCAGAAGGGCCAGACTCTCCCAATAAGAAATATTACGACCCGCGCGTATGGCTTCGTAAGGGAGAAGAGAGCATGTCTCAACGCCTTATGATAGCCTTTGAAGACCTAAATTGCATCAACAGATTGGTATAATTAATGGCGTGATTTTTGTACTAAAAAGGCGGTAGAAATTATTTTTTCTACCGCCTTTTTTCTTTTCTCAAATTTCATTTATTTTAGTGCATGAACGACCCTATACTCCAGTATTATTTACCCCATCAACTTTCTCCTAAACGACTAGACCGTTATTTGGCGTCAGGCTGGTTTCGGACGGTAAATATGCTGTTCAGGGCTAAGGTAACATGCTTCGACAACGATATTTGTGCGCCCATTAATATCCGCATAAAACTCTCAGAACATGAGCATTCCAAGCGTTTACGCAAGTTGTTGAACCGCAATGAAAAGCTTTTTCGGCACGAAATTCGCAAAGCGACCATTACCCGTGAAAAAGAAGAACTTTTTCACCAGCACCAACGCCGCTTTAGAAGTTTTTTGAGCAATTCTTTGGAAGAATTTCTGGTTTTGACCCCTCGTTTTGAAACCTACGAAGTGGCCGTTTACGACGACGACCGGCTCGTAGCCATCAGTTATTTTGACCAAGGCGAAAACAGTTTGATGAGTTTGCTGGGGCTTTTCGACCCTGGATATTCATCATATAGTCTAGGAATATATACCATGTTGCTCGAGATAGAATATTCCAAAGCGACCAACCGCCAATGGTACTATCCGGGATATGTTCATGAACGCCCTTCGATTTATGATTATAAACTCAGGCTCGGGAAAGCCGAAATTTATGACTGGAATACCAAGCGTTGGCTACGCCACGTTGACCCGCACAAACAACCCAACTGGGCCGACCACATCAAAAACCGAACCTTTGCCCTTGAGCAGGCTCTTCAAAGCGTAGGCCTTGGTTTTCAGAGAAAAGTATACCTATTTTTTGGGTGGCACTATTTCAATTCCCTTTACGAGCAGCTTTTTCATTGTCCGCTGATGCTTCTTCTACCCGATGGCCGAGCGGTGGCTTACGATGTTGAGAAAGACCAATACATCTGTGCTAAGCTGGAAATTTATGTACCTTTCAGAGACATACAAATGACTCTAGCGCCCGATTTCGACCCTTCGCTGCACCACATTGACGTAATGCGCGTGGTGGAAATATCGCACAAAACCTCCAGTGCTGCCGATATGAGTCGGTTTGTGTGGGATACTACTTTCCCGCACCAGGAGGTGAGTTGGTGGGTCAAAGCCCGTTTGATGAATTAAGTTTTACATATCTAGCCACTTCTTAAATACTTCCGCTTTTTCGCGACTCACGTAAATATCGTCATCTTCTCGATGACGAAGTTTGATCTTCAGTCGTCCGTTGAAATGCGGTTCGATGCGCTCAATGGACGACAATTGGGCTAAATATTTGCGGTTGATTCGAAAAAAAAGCGCAGGATTCAGTTTTTGTTCCAGCTCATCAAGTGTCTCGTCAACGTAGTACTTTTTTTGTTCTTTCGTCACCAAAAATACGACCTTATCTTCGGCGTACAAGTAGGCCACATCACCAGTTTCTACGATGTCAAAGCGCGCGCCTGCTTTCAGCAAAAATCGGGTTTTCCAATCCGTTTTTTGGCTTAGTAGCGCATCCAATGCTTTTCCGATTTGGGTGTGAGAAGTGGCTCCCTTTTGGGCTTTTAGTTTTTCAAGTGCTGCTTCCAGCTCGTCTTTTTCCACTGGTTTGAGCAAATAATCAACACTGTTTACCTTAAACGCCCGAATGGCGTACTCGTCATAGGCAGTGGTAAAAATAATCGGTGCTGATACATCGGCCTGTTGAAAAATCTCAAATGAAAGGCCATCAGCAAGTTGAATATCCATCAAAATCACGTCGGGTTGGGGATGTTCGTTCAACCACTTTACAGCACTCCGTACGCTTTCCAACTTGCCCAGAATTTCGGCAGTGGGCTCCAGTGATTTCACCAATGCTTCGATGCGTTTGGCCGCTAGCGGCTCGTCTTCCAGAATTAAGATTTTCATTTCGTAAGAATAAGTTCGTTGTATAAAGTTGATTCACCGCACTTTGTCAAACAAAAGGGATTTTAACTTCAAAGATTTGATCGTCTTCAATTACCTGCACTTTTTGGGAGGTAAGCAAGGCATAGCGGCTTTTCAAGTTTTTGAGCCCTATGCCCGTCGAGTCAAGAAACTGCTTGTTTTTGGGTTGGAAATTATTCCGCACCACCACGCCATCCTGCACGGCGTATACTTCCACCTTGAGGGGTTTTTCGGAAGAGCATTCGTTGTGCTTTACGGCATTTTCTACCAATGTCAGTAGCCCTTGGGTCACGATTTGCCGAGGCCATTCGTCTTTCGAGACGTCAATGCGGTAGGATAAATTATCGCCAAAACGCATTTTATGAATGAAAAGATAAGCTTCCACAATTTTAAGTTCCGTTCCCAAATCCACTGTAACACGGTCATTGTTCTGGAGATTGTACCGAAAAACTTTAGAAAGCCTTTCGACCAAATTGACGGCATTTTCGGGGTCTTCGGGAATCAGAGCGCTCAAAATATTTAAGGAATTAAACAGAAAATGTGGGTTTACTTGGCTTTTGAGCGTATCGAATTCGGCCTTTAATAGCGCCTGATTGAGTTGTTGTTCTTTCAACAAAGAGCTTCGCCAACGATCTACCAACGCCCGAATCATGTAAACCGAAGTAAAAGCAAACGTCATCAGAATGTAAATCATCCCACTCGATAAATACGCCCGCAAAGGGTAACGTTCCCCTTTAATCGTTTGCATCAAAAACATCATGCTGCTTCCCACCACTAGCGCCGTCGCGACTACGCACAACGCATAGGCTCCGAGCGTTTTTTGGACACTCCAATCGGCTGCCTGTCGGATAAGCAACGGCATCAAATAACTCTGCACTGACCCAATCAGGAAAGAAGAAACCGTAATGGCAATCACCCAATCCCAGCGAATTTCTCCCGTTTTTAGGTTGGTATTCAAAAATAGGATGAGCACCGCGCTAACCGACCACGTAACTACTTCTACCCAGTTTACTTGAATTTTCATGGAAGACTCACTTGAGAACACATTCATTTGAAGCGAAAGTAAACGATTTATCTTTTATTCAGGCTTAGTAAGCATTAAAAGTTGACCGATTAGGCACCATACAAAACTTTTAACCATTTCCAGCCTCTTAACTTCACTACAAAGAAAACCCATGCAGCATATTCTCTAAATCAAATACCGACGAAACAACAGATGACCAGAGTGAGACCAATAAAAAAGGCGATGCAAACGCATCGCCCTCTTGCAAGATATGATTGTTGGGTACTGAAATTTACAAAACCGTCACTACGCGCTGGGTCTCAACTTTCTGAGAAGTCAGGTTCAGTTTTTTCACTACGCGGTCTTTGCCCGAAAAAATTTCCAACTGATACACGCCATCGTTCAAGTCTTTTACGTCGATTTTGGCAGCATACGATGACTCCTTTTTACCGATGGTTTCGGTAAAAAGCACCACTCCTTCAGTATTGCGTAAGGTGATGTATACTCGATCAGAGGTGTTTTTCTTAACAGCCACCCGGAGGTTGGCATCGGCAGAAACATAAGTGCTTGATTCAAAGGCAGGTACGGGGCGACTATCTTTCGATTTTTCGTCGGTTGGGTGCGCAAAAGCGACCGTAGTACCAAGCGCCAAAGCGCAAACGAGTGATTTGATGATTGTTTTCATGATTTTTGTTTTTAAAAATTGGCTGTTGTGATTGATATAAAAAAAGAAAATTAATTTACGGTGATGGAGCGCTGCGTTTCTATTTTAGAAGACGACAGGTTGAGGCGTTTTACTACGCGGTCTTTGCCCGTCGAAATCTCCAGTTTATACGCGCCATCCGTCAAGTCATTGACATTAATTTTGGCAGCGTACGACATTTCATTTTTGTTAATGGTCTCGCTGTAAAGAACGGTATTTCCTGCATCACGAAGTGTGATGTACACTCTTTCGGGGGCATTTTTCTTAACCGCCAACCGAATAGCCGAGTCTTTGGTGATGTATGCACTGGTTTCAAAAGTGATGGCAGTACGGTTTTCCGTTTTTTTGTTTCCAACAGCTGGGGTATTTCCAGGATTGGCCACGACGGCGGTTGAGGCAAATGACAATGCACTTACGAGAAGTATGGCGAACGATTTCATGGTCTTGATTTAATGGCTGTGATGTAAGTAATTATTTATTAAACTGGATATTGCGCTTAACAGCGGCTTCCTCCTGAGAAGACTTAATACTTACCTGCTTCTGAATTTTTTCGTTACCCGAAACAATCTCCAAAGTGTAATCTCCGTCTTTGAGGTTACTTACATCGAAGCGACCGTCAAATTTTTCTGCTTTCTTGGTCATAAATTCTTCGTGGACCACATTTTTCTTGGCATCTCGCAGGGTAATAACTGCTTTTTGACCAGCACTTTTGCGAACTGCCAACTGAATTTTGGCTTCTTTGGTCGTAAATACGCCTATTTGCAAAGGCTTGGCTTTTTTGTCTTCAGTTGGGTCTGAGGCAAAAGCAACAGATGAGGTAAGCGCTAAAGCGCAGGCGAGGGAAGTGATGAGAGTTTTCATGATGTTTTAGCTGTATTGCGGAGCGCCGCACCGTTTTGTTTTAAATTGGCTGTTGTAATTAATTTGTTTTCTAATGCTGTAAGAACTGGTACTGAACTACTAATTACTTTTAATGTCTGTTAATTGCTTGTGGTAAACGAGAACTATTTTTAATGGCTGTTGGTATTATATTTCTTAATGATGATACAAAGTTGTTTGTTTTATCTGGTACTATGCAATACAAAGTACATGAGAGGCACATAAACTGGATGAATGGCAAACTACCTTATGGACTGGGTTTGTGCTGGAAGTACGTAGAACAAAAAATTGTTTTCATGACTGTAAGAAAATGTTTTTAAGATGGCTGTTGGTGAATACTTGCGTTGGTACAAAAGGTTACAAATAATCTTCAATGTATTTATTTCAAATGCTGTGCCAGACAAAATAAAAGAAGTAAATACTTAATAATCAAATATTTGCTATTTTTTACTTTTTAAACAACTGTCCGATTTCGAACACACTCTTCAACAATTTCGGACAATCAGCATTCATTTAAATCAAGGGTAAACTTTGCTTTGCGACAAATACAACTTAATGATGCAAATGTATAATCAAACGTTGCATCAAAGAATAAAAAAGTGTTAAATCATCTTAAATAAGGGATGAAACGCACGAAATATCGTTCGGGACGTAGCTAGATTCGATTGAGCATTTGTAAAAATCTACATTTATTGACATCCCAATCAACGTTATCAGCCGCAAAACATTTGCTTTAATTAACAACACTCTAAATTATGGGCTTTCGGTTGAATGGATTTACCCAAAAATTTGTTAGTGGAAAATTGGCCCGATAAAACAGGCTAAAACAACAAGTAAAACAAATACATATCAAACCAATCATCGCGAGGCTTTGAACCTCGGTCAGATACAATTATGAGCAAACACGGACGCATTTTGGTCGCCATGAGCGGCGGCATCGACAGTTCACTGGCATCAGTATTACTCCACGAACAAGGCTACGAGGTCATCGGCATGACCATGAAAACCTGGGATTATGCCGGCAGTGGCGGCTCAAAAAAAGAAACAGGCTGCTGCTCCCTTGATTCCATCAACGACGCCCGTACCGTGGCCGTCGAACTGGGCTTCCCTCATTACATACTAGACATCAGAACCGAATTTGGTGATTATGTCATCGACCATTTTACGGGTGAATACCTCGAAGGCCGCACACCTAACCCTTGCGTTTTGTGCAATACCCACATCAAATGGGACGCACTATTGCGCCGCGCCGACCGCCTCGATTGTGAGTTTATTGCCACTGGCCACTACGCCAATATGCGTCAAGAAAACGGCCGGTTCATTGTGTCTAAAGGCGTAGATACGTGGAAAGACCAAAGTTATGTATTGTGGGGTGTTTCGCAGGAAAGCCTGTCGCGAACCAAACTTCCGCTCGGACACTTGCGCAAAACCGAAATTAGGGAAATGGCCAAAGAACGCGGGTTCATGGATTTGGTCAATAAATCAGAAAGCTACGAAATCTGTTTCGTGCCCGATAATGATTACCGGGGCTTTCTTAAACGTCGTATGCCTGAGCTTGAAAGCCAAGTAATGGGCGGCAATTACGTGATGCAAGACGGAACCGTCGTGGGCAAACACGAAGGTTATCCTTTTTATACCATCGGCCAACGCAAAGGCTTGGGCATTGCGCTGGGCTACCCTGTGTTTGTGACTGAAATCCGCAAGGATACCAACGAAGTGGTTTTGGGCATTGACAAAGACCTCGAACGCGACGGCATGTACGTCTCAAAACTTAATCTTCAAAAATACGCCCGTATCGAAGGACCGCTAGAGACCGTCACCAAAGTTCGGTACAAGCACGAAGGGACACCCGCCACGATTATACAAGAAGGCGACGACCGCATTCAGGTGTTGTTTCATGACCCAGTCAGCGCCATTGCTCCCGGGCAAGCGGCAGTTTTCTACGAAGGCGACGACGTGGTAGGTGGCGGCTGGATCAGCAAGAGCTTTCGGCAGTAGTGAAGACAGTAGACGGCGGATAATGAATTTACACTGTCCACCGTCTACATTTCAATGTCTAACCATAGGTATAAAGGTCAGACGATAGTCAGACTGTAACTGAGGACAAATTCATATAATCTCATTTTTTCTTCTCAATACCCAATTTGGCTTTCAATCCAATCTAAGCCACGCATATATAGGGCTTTGGCAAAGTTTACCCGGTTATCAAAATCGGCGTAATCAGTACGCCCGTTGTGCAAGTATTTTCGAATCAAGGTAGCGTTGATTTCGGCCGTAGGCGATGCTATTTCATCGTCGGTTTCTGTGCGGAATTGTTCAAACGCGGGGAAATCATGCTCCAAACGGGTAAAAAATAAGTGACCGTGGGAATTACGTACCGCACTCAGCAACCCGCTTGCTTTGGAAGTAGCAGGCGCAAGGCTGCCTTCCAGCCCGCGTTTCAGCACCATTACCCCATCAAATCCTGCCATAAGGGCCAACTCCGCCATCTTCATCTGATACGTAATATGAAACACCGACGTCACCAAAATACGGGCTCCGCAAGGATTTAAGACTTTTTCGAGGGTGGCCAAAAACGGACGCTTTATGGTAGTCCGGCGGCGCTCCACCCACTTGTCCAACGGGGGAGAGAGCGCTTTTTGGTCAAGCACCCACCCAAAAGTCGGGTTCATTTCCAATAATTCATGATTATCGGCCAACAGCCAACTACCCAAATAAAGATATAGATCGTGGGAATTGAAGGTATACTTCGGCCCAGAGGAGCGCCCAATGGCCGTCACGGCGTTGTAATTTCGTTCTTGAAAAAAATACGCTAGCAAAGGCGTAATCATATAAGAATGCTCTACACCGTCGAAAGGCTCCGCCAATTGAACAATCGGAAACTTCGTTTTAACGTGCCGCTGAAAACCCGGAGCATATGTACTCATGACGGCATTGTGTAAACCTTGGTATTCGTCATTGGTTTCATAACGCACCCGCAAAATGCTGACTGCCATCCCCCGGAACGTTTCACACAGCTCATCAGACATCAGGAAGTCCCCCAACTGATGCGCCTCCGATACTTGCAACGATTTACCGTTCAACAACTTTACGCCAATCGGAAAAAGGTGCTGGGGTAAATCAGGACACAGCTTATTGAGAAAAAAAACGGGGTTAGCAAAGGCGTGCTTGCCGATGTAAGCTTCAAGTTTGAGCTCTGCTTCCGTGGGCCCTTTCATCATCAATGCCCCAAAAAACGCTCCTTTCTGTAAGTCATTAGCCTGACCGCCCTGCAACTCCTGCAAACACTCATCCACCAACTCGGAAGAGAGTGGCTTGCTACCATGCTTGCCAATACCCGCCTGCTTTATTCCTTTGGCCAGCGCAGTATTCAAATTGTATTTTATAGCGAAATTAAGATCCGTCACAATTACTTAAAAATTACTTAGTTTAAAAAAACTAAAATTTTAACTTTTACAACTTTCAAACTTAAAAATAGTACTTTTTAAAAGAAACTTTTATAAAAAATAAAGAATTTTTATATTTTCACCTAAAAAATGAATGTAATATTTGGAGAAAGTTCGTTTTCAGCATACCTTTAAGTAAAATTATTAAGCAAGCAGAAAAGGCAAATATTATTCTGATAAAAATCAAAAGTAAATGTATAAACTTTTCTAATAATCTTCTTTTAAAGAACTATATTTTTTGATTAAGTTTTTTACGGGCATTTACCTTTACAGAAACACCTCATTTTAAAATAGTACTTTTAAAAGAAAGTCATTCATTCCCACCTCATAAACATCGGTAGCTCTTACGTAAACTTACGGCAGCGTTGGCGGACGCTCGTTGGTAAGGAAAAAGAAAAACCCCGCAGAATGGCGGTTCTGACGGGGCTATTAGCAGTTTTAAATTAGGGATTAACTTAAAACATTACAAATTTATGAAAAAACCATTACACGTCAAGTGCTTTGGCGCGGTTCTTTTAATCTTTGCGTTAAGCAAAACTACTCATGCGCAACTTTCGTTGCAAGGTCAACTCCGGACACGAACTGAAATTAGAGACGGAGTAGGCAACCTTCCCAAAACGGGCGTAAAGCCAGCAGCATTCACTTCTCAACGCACTAGCCTAATCTTTGGCTACAAATGGGACAGACTAACGTTTGGTGTAAACGTTCGGGATGTAAGGGTCTGGGGCCAGGACGCCGCTTCCATCAATAACACCGACGGCTCAAAGTTATTTTTGCACGAAGCATGGGCCGAAGTTATTCTGGCCAACAGCGCCGATACTACCCTCAAATTCAAGGCATTCGACAACTTATCTCTTAAAATAGGACGTCAGGAATTAATCTATGACGATGTACGTTTGCTCGGCAATTTGGACTGGCTACAACAAGGGCGGCGGTTTGACATGGCCCTGCTCAAAGCCATGAAAAACGGCTGGCAAATTGATTTGGGCGCGGCCTTCAACCAAAACTCCGACGCCTTTGGCCGAGCGGGTACTTTTTACGCGGCAGGCAATACCCCCGCCACGGTCGCCAATTCTAAAGGCGCTTTTGTGAGTATTCCGACCGATTTTATTCCGACTTCAGGCAAAGGCGGCGCACCCGTGTTGGCGTCGCCACTCAGTACCAACGGCCAAAATCAAATGTTCAAATCCATGCAAATGCTTTACGTAAGCCGTAAATTTGGACAAACTAAATTCGCGGGCCTTTTCTTCAAAGACGATTTTCAGAAGTACCGTATAGACAGCCTCGGTAGCACCGCCAACGGCGTAGTGTATGGCCGCCGGTACGACGTAGAGGGCGTCAATAGTCGTATTACCTACGGAGCTATGCTCACTGGGTTGATTGGCAATGCTTCTTCAAAATTAGGTAAAATTGCTTGGCAGACGTTTGCTTACAAGCAGGGCGGCAAAAATCGCGACGGCCAAAGCCTGAGCGCCTACCACTATGGCGCCAACGTTTCGATTCAGAAAGGCAAATTCTCTTTTGGGCCAGGTTATGAAGTCCTTTCGGGCAACAACACCGTTTCGCCCGACGGCCAAGACCACCGGTTTGATCCACTATACGGCACTCCGCACAAGCACTGGGGCTACCTGGATTATTTCTACGTAGGTACTGGCGCACCCGCTGGTGGTTTAGGAAATGCTTTTTTCAAGACAAAATACGTGGCTAATCCTAACCTATACTTTACCTTCGATATTCACAATTTTGCCTTGGCCAATGACATGAAAAACGGTTTGGACGCCGCAGGTGGCAAAATCAGCCGTCAGTTGGGCAACGAATTTGATTTTATCCTCAACTACAAC
>JAIXPV010000402.1 GCA_027486105.1 Runella sp.
AAGATACGCTCGACATCATCGTGTTTGGCAACGACGCGTGGCAGATTCAGTTGAAAGACCTCCCGTACCTGGAAGTGGGCCCGTATCACACCAATACCGTAGCTGGCTTGGAGTTGGCGATGGATTTGTTGCGCCGCCGCAAGACCAAAAACAAGCAGATTTTTATGATTACCGACGGAAAACCAACTTGTTTGAAAGAAGGCCTTCGGTATTATAAAAATAGTTTTGGCCTCGACCGCAAAATCGTGAGTAAAACCCTCACGCTGGCGGCCCAATGCCGTCGGTTGGATGTGCCGATTACGACCTTTATGATTGCTTCTGACCCATACTTGAAGCAATTTGTGCAGGAATTTACACGGGTCAACAATGGTCGTGCTTATTACAGCAATTTGCAGGGCCTGGGCGGTTTTGTACTGGAAGATTTTCAGCGCAATCGTCGGAAAAATATGAAGTAATTAATTTCAGAGTTGGAAAGTTTTCAGAGCTTTCCAACTCTTTGTTTTTGATAAAAATGCAAAAAAAGATTGTTTACCTATCGCTGATTGTTTTTGCAGGTATTGTAGCGTATCAAGTATTCCTAAAAGCGACCGAAAAAGAAATTCATCCCCTCACCAAAAGTTGGGAAAAAGCCGTGCCGCACCAACAAATTCCGCAGGGATTGGCGTCGTTGAGTGCTGAGCAGTGTGGTGCGTGTCACGTAAAGCATTTTGAAGAATGGCAACATTCTACCCACTCGCACGCTTGGACGGACTTGCAGTTTCAGGCCGAATTGAAAAAAGAATCTAGTCCGTATTTGTGCATCAATTGCCACATTCCGCTTCAAAACCAACAGGAATTTATTGTGACGGGACTGGTCGACGGTGACATTTATCAGCCTGTCAAAGAGAAAAACCCCCATTTTGATAAAAAACTTCAGCAGGAAGGAATCAATTGCGCAAGCTGCCACGTACGAGATAACGTCGTGATTGGCTCCACTGGCACCACAAAAGCCCCTCATGCCACCCGGAAAGACCCCGTTTTTCTTTCAGAAAAGCTGTGTATTTCGTGTCATAATGCCAATGCGGTCGTTACGTCTACGTTGGTGTGTTCGTTTGAAACGGGCGATGAATGGAAAGCAGGCCCGTATTATGGGCAGAAAAATTGCATCAGCTGCCATATGGAACCGACCAAACGGGAGATTGTTGCAGGCTACGGGGAGCGGTTGAGTCATTTACATTATTTTGCGGGGTCGGGCATCCCTAAAGTCAAAGGAGCGAAAACTAAAGGGCTAAACGGCTTGGCTTTTTATCCCTCTAAGGTGGAGAAATCTTACGCTGTTAACCAAGAAATTGTTTATCATCTCAAACTTAAAAATGAATTTGCCGGCCATCGAGTCCCTTCGGGAGACCCCGAACGATTTTTTGGTATTTCAATGGAATTATTGGATGAAAATGGAAAAACCATCGCCCAAAAAACGGATAGGATAGGGGAGAAGTGGGAGTGGTACCCAGCGGCTAAAAAGCTGGAAGACAATAATTTGAATCCAAAGGAAGAGCGCACTTTTGCCTTTGCTTACAAACCCACAAAAAAACAAAAACTCACCCTTGCGGTCAAAGTAACCAAAAACCGATTGGACCAAAAGTCGGCCGACTATAACAAGTTAGATGAGCGTTATCCGTTGTTTATCACAGTATTTGACGAAAAATACGCGATTGAGGTGAGGTGAAAGCAAACGAGTTTATAAGTGGGTGTTTTTCACCCGCATTGGTACAAAAATTACAATTCTATCTTTAAGGTTGGGGTAAGCCACTATTTTTGAGGTCTTAACTTAATGTGTTAATTTTGTTGTCATGCTAACTAATTGACTGGCAATTTTACGCACAGAACCCACCTTTTTATGATTATTAGAAAATCTACTTTAGAAGACCTATCTTCTATTTTGCAACTCTACAAAGATGTAGCCCGCATTTCGGGCGGAATTGCCCGCAAAGAGCACGAAATTTCGGAAGCGTATATTCTAAACTTTTTGACCAAAAGTCTAACCAATGGCTGCTCGATGGTAGCCGAGGATAATGGAAAAATTGTGGCCGAAGTGCATACATATTCGTCGGGAATAGAATGTTTTACACATTTATTTGGCGACACTACCATTTGTGTACATCCTGATTATCAGGGAAAAGGCTTGGGGAAAAGAGTATTTTCGGCCTTGCTAGACTATGTCAGACAAGAGCGTAAGGATATTTTGCGGGTAGAGCTACACGCTCGTGAAAGTAATGCTGCGGCGATTGAATTATATAAAAAACTAGGTTTCAGCGTCGAAGGACGCGCAGTGGGGCGCGTCCTTGACCCTGACGGCAGCATTGTGGCCGATGTACCGATGGGATGGTTGAACCCTAATTTTGTACAATAATTTCCGCTACTCAATCACAGGTACGGGCTGCTGAATAAACGTCGCTATGTCGTGGTTTAATTGGGGCCAGTTGGTGTAGAAAAAGCCATGGGGAGCGTCTTCGTACGGGATAAGTTGTGAACCAGCGATGCCAGCTTGCAAGATTTTGGCGGTAATATCAAAAGGTACGATTTTATCATCCGTACCGTGAATGATTAGTGTAGGAACATCAATGGAGGCCAATTCTTCGCTTAAATCGGCTTGGCTAAACGTAAGAATGCAGTTGATGAAAGCCCGAGGCGATGATTTCATGGTCAACCCGTGAAACCAATCCATGAGTTTGCTGCTCAGGGGTGAACTGATGATTAAAAAAAAAAAAAAGTCTTTCGAAAAAGAT
>JAIXPV010000002.1 GCA_027486105.1 Runella sp.
AATCAAGACCATCTCGGTTTTGGGGTTATTTTGTTCAATTTGCGCTAAAAATTCTTGTTGACGGCGGGCGTCATCCGCGTTTCTCATTTCTGCATGTTGTGCTGCTTCAATCGGGATATTGACGAGCCATTCGCCCACCATCAAAACGCAACTCACCGCGCTTATCAGCACAACGCCTTTCAGTGCCCATTGCCAGACCGCTGCGGGTACGATGTTTTGTAACGAGGCGTTGACCAAGACAAAACCTGCCAACAACAACGGTGGCAAGGCCCAAACAATGGTATGTTTTCCTAAAATCCGCATGATCCAAGGTGCGCCGCCTCCGTTGTTCATTGCCGCAAAAAAGCTAAAAATCAATAGCGCAATTAACCCCGAAATCACTAAAGAAGTACGCCAGGTAGTTTTTTCGGTTACCCAATCAAAGCCTCCTTTCCATAAGACAATGGCGGTGGCAATGCTGATGCCAATGGCCACGGCGGTGTATGCAAAAAGCAGTGCAAACGCGTACCCCACGCCATAGTCTCCGCCAGGAGTGGGTTTGCCAGCCATAGAGGCCAGACTAAAATAGCCAATAACGGCTAACATAAGTGCGAGGTTTGCGAAGAGGTTCATAGCAGTAGCACGAAAAACATGTATTGTGTTCACAAAGCTATTTTGTTGTGTACCTACTTTCCAAAAAGAAAAATTCAAGTGCGGTTCTATGACACTGAGGCGGTAAGTTTACCACTTGGAGCGAGCTGGCGGTCTGCATGTGGAGAGAAACTGCCTGCCTTTTTAGTCATTTTTTCCATCTAAAAACGCAGAAAATACCATATAACTTTTGGATATTTGTAGTACAAATCGTGTATCTGACGTATTCCACACACCGAAAGGCGCGCGAGAAGCTGTATTCCAAAAATGGTAAAGTCAAAAATTAGAAGAGGCTACAGGATAGCCAAGTACATCGTTTATAAAGAAACGCTGGTTGATTCGGTAGAGAATTTTTGGTCATTTGTAGGCGCTTTTTTGGGGGTAGGATTGATTGCCTTTCTGCAAAGTGCCCTCTCCGAAACAGACAATTTGTTTTTGATTGGCTCGTTTGGCGCATCTGCGGTACTCATTTTCGGCGCCATCCAAAGTCCGTTGGCTCAACCCCGCAATCTCGTGGGTGGGCACCTCATTTCTGCGCTGCTGGGCGTAACCATCTACCAACTTTGTCCCAACATTATCTGGCTTACGGCTCCGTTGGCGGTAGGGTTGTCCATTATTAGTATGCAAATCACCAAGACGCTGCATCCCCCGGGTGGTGCTACGGCGTTGATAGCGGTCATTGGTTCTGAAAAAATAAAAGACCTTGGTTATTGGTTTGTGCTGACGCCCGTTGCTTCGGGGGTGCTTATACTTCTGGTGGTGGCGCTCGTTTTCAATAATCTCACACCTAACCGCAAATACCCTACCAGCCGCCGATATTCAAGAACGTTCAGATGGGCCGTTATCCCCACCAAAAAAATAATGAAAAGGATGCGAGGCAAGCGGCAAGTTGTTTGAAACCTCCTGCGAGACCACCAAAGCAACTAACTTGTTAATAGTCGTCACGACTTAGGCCGCTCCGCTGTCAGCGCTGAGCGCAATTATTGAAATGTTTTATGAGTTAGTACTGGGTTGATTATAGGCTTTCATAAATTGAAAAATGGCCAGAGCCACTTCACGCACTTCGGCGGCGACCTGGGTAGCAAGATATTCCTCCGAATCCATCTTAAGGGCTACGATGGCTTCGTATAAAGGGCGCATGACGCGGTCACGGCCCGTTTTCTGAAACAGAGCCATCAAATTGTCGCCGTAGCCCAAATGGACGGTAACGGCAGCTGCAATGTGCCAATTTTGCAGTTTATCAGCTTGCTGAAGTTCTTCTTCCTGAGCTAAGGCTTGTTTCCAAAACTCACGTGCTTGACCCCAGTTTTGATCATACGCGGCAAAAACGGCTTCGTGGAGGGCAGAAAATACGACTGGGAAAGACTCTCTATGAACGGTTTCTAATTCTTTAAAAAGTTGCTTGGCTTCTGCTGATTTGTTGAGTTTATCTCGTAGTAAGACCATTAGCCCTTCTTTGGCGTCAGTATTATTTGGGTCTAATTCTAAGGCTAAGCCGTAAGATAAATCATAGATTTTCTTTTTTTCGTTTACAATACGCGCGAATTCCTTTGCGTGGTCTTGCAGTTCAGGTTTGGTAAACCACGCCTGTAGAAAACGGGAGAGCCATATCAAGTCGCGGCGTTGGCGGCGGCTGGCACGGCGCAATAAGTACCAAATGTTAAAGAATCGTTCGCTGATTTCGTAAAAAGCCGCTTTTCGTTTGCCCAGCTTTACCGTCCAACCCGCTTTGCCCAAGCGGTCGAGTTGGATAGATAATTGGCTATTTTCCAAAGAAGTACGTTCGCGGAGGATTTCTAGATTGCACGGATCCCAATTCAACGCCACGGCGTCAATGACCACTTGGGCTTGGGGCGCGAGCTCTTCAAAACGGGCTTTGTACAGGGGGGTCATTTGGTCAATCAATGCTTCCAGATCCTGAAAAACATCTGCAGAAAATCCGCGTGAGACCAACGCAAACAGCATCACCACGGTGCGTACATTGCCTCCCGTGAGTGCGTGCAGAGTTTCAAGACGCGGCAGATTTTGCGTTAATTGGTTTTTAAAATCAGGATGATTGGTAATCTCAGCCAAATGCTGCACTAAATCAAGCGCCTGAAAAAAAGTGAGTTTGTACAGATAATGAACTTGAAATGCATCGTAAAACGGAGCGGTGTAGTCGCCGTTGAGGAGGTCGGCACTGGCTCCGATAAAAATGGGTGCATCCGGAACGGTGATGAGTTTTCGGAGTTTGGATTGCTCAATTTGCGCCAAACGTTCAAAAATCAAATTGAGATTGTCCAACAGAAAAACGGGCCGACGACCTAATTCCTGAGTGGTATTTTGTAGTAAATCGTAGGCTTTTTGACTCAATTCCTGCTCATTTTTGAGGCGACTCAAGTCAGCGATTTGTTCGTCCAATTGAGTCGCTTTTTCTTCCTGGCCTTCGGTTTGGAGAGTATCCGCCAAAGCATCCAAGCTGTTGAGCCAAAATTTAGACAACCGGTCAATGTTGTACTGCTCTTCGGGAAACGAAAACGGAATGAATTGCGCATTGAGCGGCGCAGTACGCAGGGCGACATCCAACCGCTTAAGCAATGTGCTTTTGCCCATACCGCGCTGACCTACAATCAGGTGGTGTTGAGGAATACTTCCTTTTTCTTCGTGACTTAGGCTATCTATGAGCGAGTTAAATATGTCTTTGCGGGCATAAAACAGCAATTTTATTTCATCGTCACTCAACCGACTCGGCATAAAAATGCTGAGCCGTTGCATGGGTAAAAAGGAAGTAGAGTCGTTCATTGTAAACGTTGTTTATACCAGTAATGGCGCAAAAGTGGGGAGCGAAAACCGTATTCACCCGTATGTTCAATCAAATAGCCGTCGTGGGTAAGTGTTTTGAGCAGAAACGCTGTCTTATCCTTGGCTTCTTCTGGAGTTACATTATTTCGAATCAAGACCTGTTCTAATTGGTCCCTCCTAAATCCTTTTTCTTTTACACAGAGTGTATCCAGTAAATTTTTGGCCCATTTGGCATCGGTTGGAGCAAGCTGTTCTTCCAGTCGTTCAATCCACGTATTTAAGTTGGAAGAATCGGATGCTCGTTCAAAGGCTGTGGCGACGTGCTCGGGAGTAAGTTGTAATCCATTTTGTTGATTATGAATGGATTTCAGTTGAGCAAATAGCAACTGTAAATAGTACGGCAACGGCCATCCTACCGCTTTGATCAAGGCCTCCTGTACCTCTATAGACATCGCAACTTTTTGGTCAGTGGACAATTGTTGTAAAAAATGTCGTGCTTCTTCTTCGCTAAAAGCACCCAGTGAAGAAAGAATATAAATCGTTAATGGTTTTGGTGATACCCAAACGCTCGGCAAAAGTATCCATGCTGATAGAGCCGCAAAAAATCCAACGTATTTCAGAGTCAGGATTTTGCCGAAACGATCGCAGCCAATGCAAGAAATCGCCGACCCTTCCTTTGCCTTCGGGAATATTGGCTAATCGTGAAAGTAAAACGGGAAGTTCATCAATGATAATCAGGCACTTTCCTGTATCCTCCAATAGCTTTTCCAGTTCGCGTTTTAAGTCGCTTTTAGCAGCATTGCTCCATTTTAATGTTGTTTTTACTCCTTGTACTTCTACTTCAGCTTCCAGTGACGACATGATTTTGCCGATGGAATCAAATGTATTTTTAGCACTTTTTTTGAACCAATTTTCTTCCTTTTTAAGGGCGTCGACAAACATTCGCATAAAACCTGTTTCATCGCTGCCGTCTTCTACATTGAAATAAATGGCTTTCCAATCGTGCTTTTGAGCATCTTTTCTCAGTTGGAGTACAAAAGATGTTTTGCCTACCCTCCTCGGTGCTGGCAACAGCAAGTGATTGCCATTGTCCAGCAAATCCCAAGCTTGCATAAGTTCTTTTTTACGTCCAAAAAAGTCATTGCCCGTCACTGGAGGGCCTACTTGATTTTTCATTATTTATCAATTTATACATACAAAAATATATACAAATCTGTATATATACAAATCTGTATATATTTTAAGGCAAACAAAAAAAGTCGGCTACCAACGTAGCCGACTGCTCGGGGAGAAGAACCAAACTTTTACATTCAAACTTTTGCGGTTCTAAATAAGCATTTACTTCAATCCACCCACCATATCTTCGGGGCGAACCCATGCGTCGAATTGCGCTTCGGTCATGTGCGTGAAATCCAAGCCTTTGAGTTCAAATTCGAGAGAAGCCTGTTTGAGCGTAATCCCGCGCTTGTGCGCGTCTTGGGCAATGGCGGCGGCGTTGTAATACCCGATTTTGGGGTTAAGGGCCGTTACCAACATCAGTGAGTTGTTGACGTGTTTGCGGATATTTTCGGTTAATGGCTCGATACCTACGGCACATTTGTCGTTGAACGCCACGCAAACATCCCCAATCAAACGCGCCGAGTGGAGGAAGTTATAAATCATGACGGGCTTGAAAACGTTCAGTTCAAAATGACCGTTTGAACCACCAATATTGATGGCGACATCGTTGCCCATCACCTGACAAGCCACCATGGTCATGGCTTCGCACTGCGTAGGATTTACCTTGCCTGGCATGATAGAGCTGCCTGGTTCGTTGTCGGGAATGTGAATTTCGCCGATACCTGCGCGTGGGCCTGACGACAGCATCCGGATGTCGTTGGCGATTTTCATCAAACTGACCGCTACGGTTTTGAGCGCACCGTGGGCTTCAACGATGGCATCATGGGCGGCAAGTGCTTCAAATTTATTTTCAGCCGTAATAAAAGGCAAGCCCGTCAGGGCGGCGATGTGGGCTGCTACGTTTTCAGAATACCCTTTTGGGGTGTTGATTCCTGTACCAACGGCCGTACCGCCCAATGCCAATTCTGACAAATGTGCCAGGGTATTTTTGATGGCCCGCAGGCCGTGGTTCAATTGTGATACGTAGCCCGAAAACTCCTGACCAAGGGTCAGCGGAGTAGCGTCCATGAAGTGCGTACGCCCAATTTTTACCACGTCTTTGAAGGCTTCCGACTTGGCTTGGAGTGTATCACGGAGTTTTTCGATGCCCGGAATGGTCACTTCGGTCAGAATCTGATACGCCGCAATGTGCATGGCCGTCGGGAAGGTATCATTCGAGGATTGCGATTTGTTGACGTCGTCGTTGGGGTTTAGGTATTTCTTTTCATCCAAAAGCGACCCGCCATTAATGACGTGCGCACGGTAGGCAATGACCTCGTTACAGTTCATGTTTGACTGGGTTCCTGAGCCAGTTTGCCACACCACCAACGGAAATTGGTCGTTGAGTTTGCCGTCCAAAATTTCGTCGCATACTTGGGCAATCAAATTTTTCTTGTCTTC
>JAIXPV010000168.1 GCA_027486105.1 Runella sp.
AATAATTCGGCTACATCCATTTGTCAAAGATGCTAACTTAGTCCTTCATGCAATAACCCTACATTTTCTACTGGAAATAGAATCAACTAAAAAAAATGGCTTAGAAACATCTGTTACGTTAAATTCGGCAAATTCGATTGCTTCCTCCCTGCAACATCCTGCGATAGCTATGCTTGCCAGTAAGCTGAGTATTTTTAGCAATTTCATCGATTTTTGTTTTATATTATTTACATCTTGTAGTTCCATCGGTAGGAGCTAAAGTCGTACTGCTTGTCATATATCTCCCTTTTCCCAGAGCAATGGCTTTCAATACTTCTTCGGTAATTTTAGCTTCGTTTCTATTGCTTAAGCTAAGGCTTTTATAAATGTTAATCCCCAAATCAAAGTAACGGTTGAAAACCCGTTGACTTTTAAAAAACGATATTTGAATAGATAGAAGCATTGGTTGAAGGTTTGCAAACTGTTGCTGTGAATTACGCTTAAAAACGAAATATAAAAAAAGAGACTGCCTCATTTTTTGAAACAGCCTCTTTCTGAGACTCACATAATTTTCGTTCTAATTTTCAAATGTCCCTTTCGGCAGTCGATAGGCATTATTTTCACCCAGAGCTTGTAGTAGTAGTGGTCGCCTCCTAATGTATCGTTTATCTTTCCTTTTTCTAAAGTATAAGAATAGCTAAGATTGGTAGTGGAATCATGGCTATATGTTACTTTGGCACGTCCGTCAAGTTCGCCCGTAACAACAATTCTTGCATTAAAATACCCTGGAGATAGCCAACGATTACATTTTCTGCTTGAGATGGAATCAACCAAAAGAATAGGTTTTGAAACATCTGTTACGTTAAATTCGGCAAATTCGACTGCTTCTTCCCTGCAACATCCTGCGATAGCTATGCTTGCCAGTAAGCTGAGTATTTTTAGCAATTTCATCGATTTTTGTCTTATATTATTTGCATCTTGTAGTTCCATCGGTAGGAGCTAAAGTCGTACTGCTTGTCATATACCTTCCTTTTCCCAGAGCAATGGCTTTCAAGACTTCTTCGGTAATTTTAGCTTCGTTTCTATTGCTCAAGCTAAGACTTTTATAAATGTTAATCCCCAAATCATTGTTATGTAAATCCATTTGTGAACGTAAGTTTGTAAAATCATTAGATTCGTGCGCATCGGTCATTTCTAAGGCGGTTCGTGGCCCTACCAGCATCGCCAAGGTAGCACTCCAAAAAGTGTGCTTAAATGCATTGCCAATTGTTTCATCTGCATAAGCATTACAGTAAAAATACTCTGTGGCCATCTCTGCCCGCTTTTGAGCACTGAAAGCATCCAGTAATAGCCAAGGTTTCAGTGTAAAATAATCTCGTTCCGCTTGCGTAAGTCGATTCCACTGCTCCCTCAGGTCGTTTGAAATAGATAAAATATCTGCTATGGTTCCGCCACCACTACCTCCTGATATCCCCACTAACGATATGGTTGAACCTGCTGAGCTGGCACTATCCACATAATAAGTCTCACAAGTAGTATGAGTATATTCATAATCTGTACAGATACCCCCCCTACAAGTTCTACTATACCAATCTGTACACACCTGTATTTGTGCCGTAACTTTTGCATTTTTAGGAGCTGCCCCTATTGTACCAACTATCTTGCCGTTTTCATACACCAGTCCAGTTACAAATTTTTCATTTTGGTCAAAAAAGTAGGCATAGCCATCAAAATCAGCAGCATCTATTTTATTTTTTTTCTTTTTGTAATAGTAATCGTCATCCGCTATTATCCGCCGTTCCATTTATTTGATTTGCTGTGTAGCGTGATCTTTGATAAACACATAATCTACTTTTATATCAGCACTTATAAAGTTATCATTTTCTTCTTTTTCTTTACCCTTTCTCTTATCTCTGATTTTATATCCAATAGGATTACTCATTACTACAGGTACAATTATGGCACTTTGGTTAGCATTGATTTGCATTTGGCTGGCATCTCCCCAAATAGGCTTTTTCTCTTTTCCATTTATACGGGCATTTTTTTTTATACGGGCATTTTTTTGATTTGCAAAATACCAATTTGCCGCTTCAGATACAGTAAAATCTTTTAGCTTTAAAGAGGATATATTTTCCTTATGTAGTACATCTTCATTCTTACAAGAGTAAGTACAAAAGGTATATATAAAAATGATAAATGTAATTCTGATGGCTTTTAAAGTTGGTCTTAATTTTTTCATTGGTAGTGAATGTAAGTTTTAAAATTGATTTAAAAGGCCGTAAGGGTTACTTTAGATTGGCTACCCTTTTTACCATCATAAACTTCGGAATTTCATTGATTTAGTCGTCGTTATTAATCTATATAACGTCTATTGGGTAAGCATATAGTTTGTATAAAAACTGTGACGAAATGACATGTATTGCGTATTCTTACTAAACCGCAATCTCTTCTCAAATCATTTTGAATTAGTGAGTGCCATGAAAATTGGAGAGAAAATAAGGGCCATTAGGCAGCTGAAAGGGCTTAATCAAGAAAATATGGCCAATATGTTGAATATGAATGTATTGGCTTACGGCGATATTGAGCGCTGTAAAACAGACATAAAGTTCTCTCGCTTAGAACAGATAAGTGCTGCGCTGAAAGTAACCGTTTGTGATATTGGGGCGTTTGATGCAGAACTGAAAACACAGGTTCAGTCCAATGTTGTTAAAACCCGGTTAGAACAACAGCACGAGGTTGTTAAACTGCAATTGGAAAATCAGTTGCTTAAAGCAAAATTGGAAAAAGCAGAATTGGAAGTTACTTATTGGCGCGAAAAATCCCTGTTACCGTAGCAGCAGGGATTTTTAATTTATTGTCTTTTATTCACTACGAATTTATCGTATCCACTGGCACGTCTGGAATCTCAATGTCGGGGTCAATCGACGGCGGTAGCATAAAGAGTGAGTCTTTATTAGCGTTGGTCGAGTCAGGGACTTGCTCAATCGGCGACGAAGGTGCGCAACCTTTATAAGGCTTGATAATAGTAATTGTGGGTTTTGGGAAAGGCCCGCGTTTGTAGCCAATGCTTGCGTCATCGTAGACTTTTTCCAGAAAACGCCCGACCAGAGGCAAGGCCGTTTTGGCTCCCTCGCCCAGATTCGTACTTCTGAAGTGGATACTGCGGTCGTCGCCGCCCACCCAGCCGCCTACCACGAGGTCTTTGGTGACACCCATGAACCAACCGTCCGAGTTGTTGGAAGTGGTGCCCGTTTTACCGCCAATCTCAAAGCCATTTTTAAACAAACTACCAAACGTCCAGATGTTTTGCGAAGTCCCGCCGGGTTCTTCGATACCCCCTTTGAGCATGTGAACCATCAAAAACGCGGATTCTTCGCTGATGACCTGTTTGCTTTGAGGGGCAAATTCCTCAATCACGCTTCCGTTGGCATCCTCAATGCGGGCCACCACCACGGGGTCGGTATGACGGCCAGCGTTGGGGAATACCGCGTAAGCCGCCACCATATCAAACAACGACACATCAAACGGCCCTAATCCGATGGACGGAACGGCTTTCAGCGCGGTCGTAATACCGAGTTTATGGGCGTAATTAACCACCGATTGCGCGCCAATTTTGTTGGTTAAGTGTGCCGTAACCGAATTGATAGACCGCGCTAAGGCCCGTCGTAGGGTGAGTTCCTGATAAGTAAAACCACCCGTTGAGTTCTTGGGTCGCCAGATTCGAGTCGTATCACGTCCGCGTACTTTTTCCCGAACTTCTATCTGAAACGGCTCATCAACCATTTTATCGCAGGGGTTCATATTGAACGCTGAACTGTCGATAGCAGCACAATAAACGAAGGGCTTAAAGGTGGAGCCAGGTTGGCGTTTTCCTTGCTGAACGGCGTCGTATTTGAAGAATTTATAGTTCAAACCACCTACCCAAGCTTTGATTTGCCCCGTATAAGGGTCCATCGCCATCATGCCCGCACGCAGAATGCGTTTGTAATAATTGAGTGAATCTATCGAGCTCATCATGACTTTTTTCTCACGACCCGTTTTCCAGTCGTAAATGGTCATCGTGTCTCGTTTGTTCATATAGTACCAAACAGAATCCTGCCGAGTGGCTGAATCCAGTTTTGCAAATTGCTTTGATAATAACTTATAACGGTCGGTGCGTTTGGCTACGTCGTTCAAAAAATTCGGGATTTCATTGCCTTGCTCATCGCGCCACGGATTTTGATTCAACCAATGATTTTCGAAGCTTTGCTGAAGCATACGCATCCGCTCAGCTACGGCGGCTACGGCGTGACGTTGCATGCGAGAATCAATCGTTGTCCGAATTTTTAGACCATCAGTATAAGGGTCATAATCGTTTTCTTCGCCCCATTTTTTGATAAAATCTTCCACACTTCCGTTAAAATACTGATAAATGGCGTATTCATCGTCTTCTTCGTTGAAGCGCTCGGGCGTAAGGCGAAGTTCGATAGGAAGTTTACTGAGAGAATCAGCCTGGCTTTGTTTCAAATAGTTGTACTTCACCATCTGCGACAATACTGTATTACGACGTACCAGGGACTTATCGTAGTTTTTGGTCGGGTTGTAGGTGTTGGTCGCTTTTTGAAGACCCACCAATACCGCTGCTTCCTGTAAGTTAAGTTCGTAAGGTGATTTGTTGAAATAATACCGCGCGGCTGTCTTGATGCCGTAGGTATTGTTGGAATAATCAACGGTATTGAAG
>JAIXPV010000717.1 GCA_027486105.1 Runella sp.
AAATGGAAGGTGTAAAAGCAATGACCGATGTAACTGGTTTTGGATTACTTGGTCACCTTTCGGAAATGTGCGAAGGTAGCGGGCTGTCGGCAGAAATTGAATTTGATAAAGTTCCTGTTATTTCATCAATCCCATATTACCTTAACCTCAACTGTTTTCCAGGGGGTACTCAGCGTAATTTAAAAAGTTACGGCCACAAAGTGGGTCCGCTTACTGATCAACAAAAATACATATTAGCCGACCCCCAAACAAGCGGCGGTCTTTTGGTTGCCGTATCGGAAGAGTATGCGGATGAATTTGAGCAAACAATGATAGAACTTGGTCATAATTTTAAATCTTTTGGGATACTTAAACCTCAGAATGATGGGCACTTGATAGTCGTTCTGTGATTGATATTTATGATATATTTTAGGCGGACAAATCTTTTTCCCCCATTTATAATGAAATATATATAGTAGTTGTAAAAAGTTAAGTGTACAAAATAATTTATATATTTTATATTTATATCAGAATAATACCGTTATAAAATCAATTAATTATCTACATTTTTAGGAATAAGTAATAATCACCTTCTTTTATAGTTATGCAGATTACAAAGTCACGAAAAATAATTTGTATAAATCCAAGATGTAATATTTAAAACAACAGGGCAAAACGATGGAACACTCTCAGTATTTATTTTTAAAAATTAAAATCCTAAATAGCTTAAATGTTATTCCTTACCTCAAAATCGTAATAAAACCAACACTTATCTAATTATTTATTGTAGGAATGTCACGACACTAACTAAACGTATATACATTATAGTTGCATTATTAAGACCGTTAAATAAATTCTTTGCTAAAAAAGTGTAAATCGTTGTTTAAAACACCAATTTTTACAAATAGAATTATCATAAAAATACCAATATGTAACTAATAGAACAATCCCACTTTATATTGGTTAAGTGGCATCTATTAAAAATATAACTTTTTCCAGAAAGTACTACTGAAAACCAGATAGTTAGTAAAAAAAACTCCTACTTTCGAAAATATGTCTTACAATTTCAAGATAAATACTATGTGTGCTTGCAAATTGGAATAATTTTCATTTATTTTTGTATGAGTTTTTTTGTGCTAACGATTGATAAGATTTTGTTGAAATGTATAAATTTCGGCCTATTCAGGGTATACCATATAACCTTAGGTATCTTCTGAATAGGTGGAATTAGTATGAAAAACCTCACTCATGAAAAAAACACATATACTTCTGGCAGAAGGTGAGCCCATTGCAGGAGCTGATCTCAAAGACCAACTACAGGAAATGGGTTATAATGTAACTGGCCCATTTTCACAGGGAGAAAATGCGGTGAACTCATTAAATAACGGTTATCCTGATTTGGTAATTTTGGATATACAACTGGCAGGTAAATGGGATGGAATCGAGACAGCCAAACGAATTCTTACAAAACAGAAGCTACCTATCATTTTTTTATCAAGTAATTCCGATGCTGAAACTTTTGCAAAAGCAAAGATTACGGCGCCAGTTGCCTTTATGTCTAAGCCATTCCGCATTCGTGATTTGAAATATACCATTGAACTTGCTATTGAAAACTCAGACAAAGAACCAAAAGAGTTGAAACCAGCCAAAGCCCCTGATTGCACACCTTGCCTCAACGACCGACTATTTATTAAGACTAAAGACCGAATGGAGCGGGTTTTTTTTGATGATATACTGTGGGTTGAAGCCGAAGATTATTATTGTAAAATTATTTCAAAAGAAAACGATATTCTGCTTACTCAGAATTTAGGAAAATTAAGTGAAGCTCTCGAAAACAGACCAGAATTTATACGGGTACATCGTTCTTTCATTGTTAATCTTAAACATGTAGAGCAAATACGGGAACTTCATCTCCATATAGGTACTAAGCAAATCCCTTTAAGTAAATCTTCTAAAGAAGAGTTGATGAGCCGACTTCGAAAAATATAAGTAATTTTTCTATCTGTATTAACTCAAAAGGCATTTTTTGACCACTAGAGCTATTTTTAATTGAAGAAATGGCATTTTTTTATTATCTATTATTCTTTTTTTTGCAAAAAAGGACATACTCAAATGGTTATTAAGCGAGTTTTATAGTTTAAATAACAAAATATAATTTCACTGGTTAATTTCATACATTCACTGAGAAAATACGAATATTCACTGTATTTAAGCACAATATTTATTTTCTTCGGTCCCCACTTAATAACATTAAAAAAGACAAAAAAAGTACATATTATCCCTAAAAGGTATATGTATAACTATGACATATAAAATTTCCCCTTTCCCTGTAAATTTCAGGGATTTAAAACTCATTCTTACCAAAGCACTCCTCCTTCCCTGTAAATAAGAGACATTTCAATGGAAAATAGGGGTTCTTCACTGAAAACATTTGGTATTCTTTAGGGTATCAATGATTTTTGATATATCAATGTTAGAATAAAGACTCAAAACAAAGTATTCTCAAACGTTTTAACCCTTCGGCAAGCACTGTTGAAAAACTCTAAATCATTTGTGCTTGGTCCTGTAAGACTCTTGTAACAAGCAGTTTTGTCAATCTATTTTTTTAGGTTATGAACTGTTTTGTTTCTGATTTCAAATGTACTTATTCAATGTGCATTTGTTGAGATGTGCATTTTTGTTTATTGTAACCCCTAAACCCGGTAACACTTTTGACCTCATTAATTACAAATTCAAAAAAGAAACTACTGTTTGAAGTTTCTTGGGAAATATGTAACCAAATTGGGGGAATTCATACTGTAATTCGTTCAAAAATTCCATCAATGATGGATAAATGGGGAGATGGCTATATAATGATGGGCCCCTATTTTGCCCAAAAGGCAGTAGAATTTGAACCGATTGATTATCCGAATGATTCCCCTGTTGGCAAAACAGTAGAAAAGTTACGAGGTATGGGCCTAACCATACATTGTGGCTATTGGTTGCTGGTTACAGGTAAACCCAGGGTAATCCTGTTTGATTTGAATTGTATATGGTCCAAACTCAGTCACCTCAAAACCGAGTTTCAGGAACAACATAAAATACAAGACTTTGGGACAGACCCCTTAGTAAATGAGGTACTTGCATTCGGTGAAATGATTCGTCTTTTTATCGTCGAATTCATGTCGGTCAATCCCCTTTCCAATGAAGTCGTTGTCCATTTTCACGAGTGGATGACTGGAAGCGGTTTGCCTAAGTTGTTCGCCCAAAAGGTGAACATAGCTACCGTATTTACTACCCATGCAACTATTTTAGGACGGTACCTAGCCCAAAATGAACCAGATTTTTACACAAAACTTGAAAAATTTGATTGGCGACAAGAAGCTCGTCGATACGGCATTGAGGCACAGGTCATCATAGAACGTATGGCCGCCCAAAGTGCAGGGACTTTTACAACCATCAGTGAAATTACATCCCAAGAATGTATTCATTTTTTGGGGAGAGTACCTGATTTGATAACGCCAAATGGCATCAAATTGGAGAAGTTTCCCCTTTTTAAGTTAGAAAATTTGCATTTACAATATCGGAAGCACATACATAAGTTTATTATGGGTCATTTCTTTCCGAGTTATTCATTTGACCTCAACAAGACCATTTATTTTTTCACATCGGGTCGATTTGAATATAAAAACAAAGGTTTTGATATTACCCTCGAAGCGCTTTCCCTGCTAAACACTAAAATGAAGCAGGCGCGAATGGATACAACAGTGGTGATGTTTATCATTACTAATCAAAAAGTTAGGTCGGTCAATGCCTCAGTCATCAATTCTCACTCTGTACTTAATGAATTGGAAGAAACCTGTAAATCCATTCAAAAGGAAGTGGGAAGCAAACTCTTCAAGAGTTTTGTAATGGGCGACCAAGTTCAATTACCTAATCTTAATTCTTTTGTGAGTGAATACCTCCAACACCGTAGAGTTAGGACAATTTTGAGCTGGAGGTCAGAAAATCAACCCGCTTTTCTCACTCACGATTTGGCACAAGATGATGAAATCACTGATTATTGTCGACAAACCAATCTCATCAATAATCAGAAGGATAAAGTAAAGGTAGTTTATCACCCCGAATTCATCACCTCCTCCAATCCACTATTTGGGCTTGAATATGGCCAATTTGTTTGTGGATGCCATTTGGGGATTTTTCCGAGTTTTTATGAGCCCTGGGGCTATACACCGCAAGAATGTGTAGTAGCAGGGGTACCAACGGTTACTAGTAATTTATCAGGTTTTGGACATTACGTAACTCAAAACATGAAAAATCACGACGACCGGGGTATTTATGTCGTGAACCGAAAATCTCAAACGTATACTGAGTCCGTTGAGCAGTTGACAGATATCATGTTTCGGTTTGTCAAGAAGACTCGCCGCAGCAGTGAGTCGGAGCGCAACCGCATGGAAAATGTGCTTGAAAAATTTAGTTGGAACAACATGCGCACCCATTATGACACCGCGCACGAAATAGCCTTAAAAAGAAAAAAAAACATCCCTCATCCACCTGCTTTGCCCGTCGAGGCGAGCGATATGTATTGAGGAAAAAAAACATTATCAATTTATAAAGTACAGTAATCAATTTATCGTTCATCATAGATTTTTTCTCTTTTATGTCTAAGAAAATTTTGGCTATCCTGTCTGAGTACGGGTACTGGGGCGTTGAGTTAGTCGGGCCCCTCGAAAAATTGGAAGCCGCCGGTTATACCGTCGAATTCATGACCCCTAAGGGTAAAAAGGCACAGGCATTGCCCCCAAGTTATGATACTACTTATGTAGATCCACCGCTGGGCACCTGCGTTACTACGCCCGAAGCCGCCGAAAAGGTAAAAGCTTTTGAAGCTACCAATCGGTTGGAGCAACGCCGAAATCTTTCGGAGGAAGTGCCAGAAAGACCCTACTTCTCTACACCAAACTTTTTGAGGGCATTTGAGCAGTATTATGCTGACTTAAAAGTTGCTCAGGAAAAACTGACGGAAGAATATGCTGGTCTTTTATTGGTAGGCGGAAGCGGCCCAATCATTGACATGGTAAACAACCAACGCGTCCATGACCTCATCTTAGGTTTTTACAAAAAGAATCAGCCGATCGGTGCGATTTGCTACGGGGTTGCTCCGTTGGTTTTTGCCCGTGATTTCAATGAGCGTATTTCCATCATTAAAGGAAAACACGTAACAGGTCACTGCATAGAGTACGATTATCATGATGGAACTGGATTCCTTAACACTGACCTCAACATGGGGCCTCCACCGTATTGCCTCGAATACATTCTGGCCGATGCCGTTGGACCTGAAGGTCAATTCCATGGAAATTTTGGTAAAGAAACTTCAGTTATCGTGGATTATCCGTTCATTACTGCCCGCTCTCTTCAATGTTCATTTGAGTTTGGCGAACAATTTGTAAATGTGCTTGATAAAGGAGTAAAACGGTATGGCTGGTAAAACAGGTAATCAAAAAATCGTCGAGCAGTTTTTGGCCGACGGGATGGACTTTATGTTTGGTAATCCAGGAACGGTAGAACAGGGTTTCCTGGACGCCGTTGCCGAATACCCCGACATGAAGTACATTCTTACTTTGCAGGAAAGTATTGCCGTAATGATGGCGGATGGGTATGCTCGGCATACCCAACGCCCTACGTTGGTACAGCTACACAGCTCACCTGGTATTGGGAATGCAGTGGGTGCCGTTTACCAAGCCAAAAGAGGCCACGCCCCCCTGGTGGTGATTGGATCGGATGCTGGTACACAGTACATGAACATGGATGCGCAAATGGCCAATGATTTAGTGGCAATGATGGCTCCTGTCACCAAGTTTTCAACGATGGTGATGGATTCAAAATCATTGCTGCGAACCCTCAGAAAAGCCGTAAAAATTGCCTCTACCCCGCCGATGGGCCCCGTGTACGTTTGTTTACCCATGAACGTCCTCGACGAAGTCAATGAGGAGGAAGTATTTCCGACCTGTATTCCATCTACACGGGTACTTCCTGACCCTGAGCTGATTACCCAAACAGCAAATATGCTTTTGGCTTCCCAAAAACCTATGATTTTCATCGGTGACGGAGTTGCCTATTCAAACGCCATTCCTGAGCTGACTCAGGTGGCCGAACTCATCGGTGCCGAAGTATACGGTGTGGATTTTGGGGATGTTATTTTTGATACCACCCATCCGCTCTACCAAGGTACAACAGGACACATGTTTGGTTCATACAGTTTACCGATTACGTCCAAAGGGGATATTAACCTAATCGTTGGCACCTATATGTTGCCAGAGGTATTTCCCGAAACGGGTGATATCTATGCTCCTGGTGCAAAAGTGGTACATTTCGACCTTAATAGTTACGAAATCGCCAAAAATCACCGGGTTGATTTAGGCGTGGTCAGTGACCCTAAACTGTCGATGAAAGCACTGGCCGATGCGTTGAAATCAGCCATGACGCCTGAGTTTAAAGCGGCGGCGGCGGCTCGTGTTCACCAGATTGGAGATGAAAAAGCCAAAAAACATTCTGCCGAACTGGCCAAAGACCAAGACGAACCCGCTAGAGAAACCCTACGAATGGCGCAGTTTGCGGAAGTACTTTCCCGTAAATTACCTTCGGATGCCATTATTTTCGACGAAGCCTTGACCAATTCGCCCGCTATTACGCGCTACATTCCGCCGCGTCAGGCAGGTCATTACTTTGTTACTCGCGGTGGTTCACTGGGGGTTGGATTTCCGGGTGCCATTGGGGTAAAACTGGCAAATCCAGAGAAAGTCGTAATTGGATTTTCGGGAGACGGCGGCAGTATGTACACGATTCAGGCGCTTTGGTCGGCCATAAGACACAAGTCAGGGGCTAAGTTTATCGTCTGCAACAATGGTTCTTACAAGTTGCTTCAACTCAACATTGACATTTATTGGAAAGAGCGCAACATCGATAAACACGACTACCCACTGCCTTTTGATTTATCCTATCCTGCCATTCGTTTCGACCTCTTGGCCCAATCTATGGGGGTCAAAGCGGTGAGGGTAGAAAAAGAATCTGAAATCTTGCCAACAATTGAAAAAATGCTGGCCGATGATGAGCCGTTCTTGATCGACTTGGTGCTTGAAGGAGATTATAAACCCGACTTGATTAAAATCAATTGTTCTCATTAATATCAGTTGACGTTATTTAAAACTTTCCTAAACCTTTAATGAAATCTCACTGTCACTACATTATTATCGGAGCGGGCGCTTCGGGGAGCGTCATTGCAAACCGACTCAGTGCCGATCCTTCCGTGCAGGTTGTACTGCTCGAAGCCGGAGAATGGGATCAAACCGCCAATGTTGTTGACCCGGGCGGCTTTGTAAAATTGTGGGGTTCTCAACTCGATTGGTCTCTACCCACTACTCCCCAACCCGCAATGGCTGGCCGCGAATTGACCATCAACCAAGGAAAAGCGGTGGGTGGTAGTACCTCTATCAATGCCATGATGTATGTAAGGGGAAACCCCGCCAATTTCGATCAATGGCAAGCATTGGGGGCCGACGGGTGGAGCTACAAGGATGTATTGCCTTACTTCAAAAAATTGGAAGATTATCAAGGTGGTGATCCCAATTTTAGGGGTACAGGTGGCGAAATCTCCGTTCGAGACTGTCCCGACGATGTAATGCGCTCTGAGGAATTTCTACAAGGAGCCGTTGAGCTGGGTTATGATGGCCCTTACTGGGACTACAACGGTGAGCGGCAAGAAAATGGTGCTGCGCTGCTTCAATTTCACATCACTCCAGCAGGCCAACGCGTCAGCAGTGCCACCGCTTTTTTACAGCCTATTCTTGACCGCCCCAACTTTTCGCTCATTACGGGCGCCGAAGTAACACGTATCTTGATAAAAGATAAAAAAGCAATTGGCGTTGAGTATCAGCTTAATGGCAAAATTGAGCAACTACTTGTAGAAAAAGAAGTAATTGTCAGTGCAGGAGCCCTAAGTTCTCCTAAAATTCTCATGCTGTCGGGCATTGGGGAGGCTGAACATTTGCAAAGTGTTGGCATTCCAGTACAGCACGAGCTGCCAGGTGTAGGTAAAAACTTGCAAGATCATGTGCAGTTGCCAGTAATTTTCCGTACCAACGACGGCCCCATGACCACTTTGTTGACGGGCAATGCACTGTTTGTCAAGACCAACGAAAATTCAGTTGGGCCAGATTTACAGCTCAATTTTACCCCTAGTATTCCCGCACCTTTAGCACCTGTACTACCCGATTTTGGCGGAAATGTCTGCATTTTTCTCCCGATTCTTGTGCAGCCCAAAAGTGTTGGTGACGTCAAACTTCGTTCGGACGACCCCCACGATAAGCCCGTCATTAATCCAAATTATCTGGAGCATCCAGATGACATGGAAGTTTTACGAAAAGCCATTCAGCTAGTTCGTAACCTGAGCAACACCAAGGCGTTTGCCCCCATCAATGGAGGCGAGTTGGCGCCAGGCTCTGGAGATCCTGATGGGTTTATTCGTACCCAAAGCTCCACGCTATGGCACCCCGCCGGTACTTGCAAAATCGGTACTGACGCCTTAGCGGTAGTAGATTCCCGCTTGCGAGTTCACGGTATTTCAGGTTTGCGCGTAGCCGATGCCTCAGTGATGCCAAACGTTACGAGTGGCAATACCGTGGCGGTTTGCTTCATGATTGGCGAAAAAGCCGCCGACATGATTTTGGCAGACGCCTAAACGAATAATTACAAATCTTGATTTGAAGTAACTAAACCAGCTTTTAAATTTTAATTTCTACAAAAATGTCAAAAGGCAACCCAAACAAAGCCATCGCGCGTCGGTACTTTCATGAAATCATGAACCAGGCGAATAAGGATTCAGCCTATGAAATTCTGTCAGAAGACTTCGTTTTTACGTTACCCACTCACCCTGAGCCCTTCCACGGGCCAGATGGTTTTTTGGGTCTGGTAAATATGTTACATAGTGCATTCCCAGATTTTTACATTGACCCCCAAGACATGGTGGCCAGTGGAGATTGGGTAGCTACCCGCTGGGTAGGTGGTGGCACGCACGTTGGTGGGCCATTATTGACCGTAAAAGGCAATTTAGAGGCTACAGGAAATTACTTCCAGATTGACGGAATGACTTGGCACACCATCAAAGATGGCAAAATCACCGAGTCAATCGGCCACGAAGATACGCTCGGATTGATGATGCAACTCGGCGTAATTCCCGCTCCTGAAGTTGTGGAAGAAACCACTCCTGAGCAAAACGAGGCTTTGGCAATGCGTTATTTCCAAGACATCATGAGCGAAGGAAAACTAGAAGTCATTGAAGAAATTTTGGCCCCAAATTTTGCCTTCATTATTCCTACCCAACCTGAGCCAATTACGGGATATGAGGCATTTAAAGGCTTTGTGATGTACCTCCGTAATGCATTCCCCGACATTCAGTTTACGGCATTGCGCCACATGAGCGAGGGCAATAAAGTAGCCAGCCGTTGGCAAATTACGGGAACCCACTTGGGAGAGTTCTTAGGAGCCCCCGCAACAGGCAACAAAATCAAAGACTTTGGCATCGACATTTTCACTATTCGTCACGGCAAGATTGTGTCTGTTCACGTAAACGAAAATGATTTCGGCCTCATGCAGCAATTAGGCGTTATCCCTGTCTAAACAAACTTTGTTCTTTTTTACCGAAAACGTTAACCCTATTCTCATGTCAATTGAAGCAAACAAAGCAGTGGTTACCCGGTACTGGCTTGACCTTTGGAACAAAAAGGACGAAAAGTTAATCGATGAGATTACGCATCCAGACGTAAAATTGCACTTTCCACCTGGCCAGGCACACCAGCCGCCTTCGTTTCAGGTATGGTTAAAAACGGCACTCATTGCTTTTCCAAATGTTCATTTTACAATCCATGATTTGGTGGCTGAAGGAGATAAAGTCGTGTGCAGGTGGTCGTATACTGCCACAAATACGGGTGTGTTTTTAGGGAACCCTGCCACCAATCGTGATGTGACCGACCAAGGAATCAATATGTTTCGCATCCAAGATGGAAAGATTGCCGAAATGTGGATGTCGGGCGACAGTCTCGGTTTGTTGCACCAACTAGGTGTTATTAAGTAAATCATACTACCTCCAACCAAAAACGTCATTTTGAATCATGCAGGAAAATCAAAACCCCCAAACCGCTGAAGCCAAAGCTTTGCAAGCGAAGCAAATGGGTTTTCTGCAACAGGGAGATATTGACGGAATGGTTGAGGGGTGTTATGCTGAGGATGCCCGTATCCACGGATTCACCTTCAGGGCGGAGGGACAAGCAGCTCTAAAAGGGCTGATAAAGCTGTATCTGAGCCATTTAAGCACGTTAGGAGAACGAAGCATTGACAAGTTTACGGTGGGGAGAAATTTTATTTGGATGGAAATGACCATTCAAAACCCCAAAGGTAACCCTGTCAAAATCTACGAGGTAAAATTTATTCAAAACGGTAAGTTTTACCTCCAACTCTTTGGCCTGCGACAAGGTTCGGTGTGGCAACCTAGCGATTTTTCGGGGTTCACGGCGCCAGATTCTACCATGGCACGGGCCTTTCACAGTCGCTACCTTGAGTTCCACCGTAAGGGTGATTTTAATGGATTAGCCGATGATTTTTTTAGGGAAGATGCCCAATTGATTACTGCCCGCGTAGACGTGTCAGGTAGAGAAGCCATCCGACAGATGTTTCAAGACCTGTTTGCCAAAGAATCGGGATTTACGCCCCTATCGGTCGAAAACATCACCAACGACCGAGATTATATTTGGTTTGAGGCTACCGTAAAAAGTTCGTTGGGCGAACGACGCGTTTATGATGTGATGCTGATTCGGGAAGGAAAAGTACATCTGCAATTGGTAGGCTCATTGATGGGGCCATTACCGACAGAAGTTGCCTTCGCCAACGATACAACCACAGATCGGA
>JAIXPV010000412.1 GCA_027486105.1 Runella sp.
AAGCGCGCGGCGGCTTCTGAAACCTCACGCTTAGCGGCGATGTCTTCGATTTTTTTGAGGCGGTCATATTCGCGTTGGGCCACCGCAAGTTCAGCTTCAAGGGTATTGCGCTCTACCTGGAGGCTCACCAGTGCTGTTGCGTCCAAAGTTTGTTCTACGATGGCTAAGGTTTGGCCTTTAGATACTTTTTGACCTACCCGTACATTCAGCGAAATAATTCGTCCTGGTTGCGGAGGCTGTACTACCGCCAGCCCCGTAGAAGACGGAATGACTGTTCCGTTGAGCTGCGTAGTGGGTAGAAAACCACCCGCGTTGACAGGTTGGGTCAATACCTCAAACAAAAATTGGGTTTCTTTCGGTACTTCAAACACATCGGTCAATGCTGTATTTGCCTGATGGGTACTTTCTTCCTCGTGGTGGTGGTCATGTTGAGCAGAAACAGGCTGATAATTGGTCAGCGGCAAAAGGCAAAATCCTACAATTAGGATGATAAACAATGTTCGATTTTGGCTTTTCATGACCAAAAACATAACCAATAGCCCCACCAAAAGACCACCGCCAAAGATGCCCCAAGTTCGCCAATTTCCTAATGCTATCTGCCATCCGCTGGCCTCTGCGTGTGCGTGGGTTTCTTCGTCATGACCTACTTTGATTTCTTTCAAAAGAAGCATGTCAGAGCCATTGGTGCCGTTGATGGCCAACGTTAAGGTAAAAGTCCTATCACGTGAAAAAGTGGCAGTAACTTCGTAAATGCCTGGTTCTTTGGGTGTAATATTGAATTTGGCTTTGCTATCCAGTGAGGTTGTCAATTTTAACGATGCGCCCGCAATGGCGTGGTTGGTGGTAGGGTCGGCCAGATAGAGCATCATTTTTTTTGCTTCACCCCCATGAAGGTGTTCGTATTTCAGTACTGCTTCATACTTGTCAGAAACTGCTTCTGATTTTTGGAGTTTTACCTCTTCCCTCTTTGCCGTTTCTTCGCCGTGACTGTGGCCGCCGTCACCGTGGTCATGGTCGTGTTGAGCATGAATCATGGTGGGTATAAAAGTGAAGTGAATCAGGAGAATTGAAAAAAGCAGCCAATTATTGATTTGTCTTTTGTTCTTTTGTAGTCGTTCGGTTGGCTCTTTCTTTCTCATGCTTTCCCTATTGTTTGCTATCTTTTTCATAAGTTTCCGGTCAAATAATGAATGGCCAATACTGCTTGATTATAGTTTTGTAGGGCTTCCAAATAGCGAAATTTGATGGCGTAGGCGTCGTTGGTGGTACGTAAAAAATTGGTGTAGTCGGTTTGACCGTTTTCAAAAAAACGTCTCGCAGTGCTAATAATCGCGTCGGCTTGGTCTAAAGCCACGGTTTCATAAAAAGTCAGGGAATTGGTGGACAAAATCAGCTGATCTTGTGCCTGTTGTAACGCGGAGCTAACCGTTTGTTTTTGTACTTCGGTATTTTGTCGGGCTATCTGTTGCTCAGTTTGAGCGGCATTGATGCGACTTTTATATTGCCCTGCCCACAGCGGAAGGCTGATTCCTGCCCGCCAGCGGAATCCAAGAGATGCTTCTTGTGTGCCTTGGTTATAATACCCTACCATAAAACCAGGTAGGGCATTGGCGCGCTCCACCTCAACGACTTTTTGAGTTACGTTTTCCCATTGCTGTGCTACCTGAACCGCTGGGTTTTGGAGAATGTTTGAGGTATCCAATGCTGGAAATGGAAGTTTTACTAAAGGCGTGAATAGGGAGGTAGAAAGCGGAATTCCTGTCAAAATCTCTAATTGTTTTTTCTGACTCGCCACCTGGAGTCTCACCGCTCGTACTTGATTTTTTACCTCTGAGGCCTGCGTTTGGGTGTATAAAAGTGCCAGTTTATCAATGGTTCCCGCATCAAAGTTACGTTGTGCGGATTGGCTAATTTGGGTATAGACACTGTCTTGTGAAAGCAGTTGCCATTGATAAGCTTCGGCCGATTGGATGTCGGAATAGAGGGTATGGACGCGGTATTTAAGGTCGTTGGCGGTGATAATCTGTTCTTTTTGAGACAACAGTATTTGCTGCTGCTGTTGTTGATATTGACGACCGTACACCGTAGGAAAGCGAAACGATTGCTGGACCCCAAGGGTATAAAAAACACCCGTTGGGCTATCAAACGTCAGGTCAGGATTGGGAATGTTACGCGCTGCACCCAATAATTGTTGGTTGCGTCGGACGGCCAATGCCGAGGCTTTAATGGCTGGATTTTTGTGCAATGCGAGATTGACGGCTTCCTCCACAGACAGCCTGACTTGCCCAATAATTAGAGGGCTGAATTGCATTATCAATCCAAAAGCGAGAATGGATTTTTGCCAATAGTGTTTCATTGAAAAAAAGCGGCTCCAATCCCAAGGAGCGCGTTGGTTCGTACTACAATGAGGAGGTATTTTCCTCAAAATCGGATGAAATGAAGTGAATTCAGCGAAAAAAGGGCATGATTATCCCTTTACTGGTAATTTGGGCGGTTGCCAGATTGAAGCAAAAAGGCTTGGTGTATAAGAAGATTGATTGCTAAAAACAAGCGTTTGTGTTGAGCAAATCAGCGGTATTATTTGAAGTTCGAAATGAGGCGTAGGAACCGTAAAACCGCCATTGCAGGTACATTGGCAAAAAGGAGAACAAACGTGATGGTGCTCGTTTTCATTCTCGTCATGCTCGTTTTCATCTTCGTGTGACGCGTGATGAAAAATCGTTTCTCTATCGGTAATCATACGCAAATCGTGGTGATGAGTGCATGGAATGCACGACAAAATCACCAGATAGCTTGCCCAAAAGAGTGAAAACCATTTCATGAGGCAAGTTTAAATAAAAAACGGGTGCAACAGGGTTTCAAGTTAAAAATCATTGGACTACACCACTTTATAATTCTTGTATTCACCAATGTACCAGCCCGTCAGTTTGGCGACCCAAAGTTTCAGTCGGTATTTTAGGCTCAGGTTTTTATGAGAAATATCGTGGCTGAACTGCCAGTTTTGTCGCTTCAACCGTGCTTGCATTATGTGGGGGTGTGTACCTGTAAATTTGGCCAAAGAATCAATTTTTGAATAATCAAAACCCTCAGAAGAGACCTTAATGTGCTTTTCGGGGTCGCCTTGGTGCCAATATTTATGAATATGTAGGTGTTTTTGCTGCATTACGCGCGGGTCTTTCACCCAGCCGTAATGGTAAACGCTCGCTTCAATGGGCTTGACGCGCAGCTTTTGGTTGTCGTTTTTTCGAAACCCTTGCGCGTCGCGGTAAGAATAGATGTTTTTGTTGTTTTTGACAATGCGTATTTCGTGGCGGTACCATTGGGGCGAGTCGCCCACGTAATCGTATGAACCATAAAAGTGAATATACTTAAACAAAAGACCGTCAACACTGTCGTCGGCTTTCCAGCGTTGCATGGCGGTTTTGATGGCTGGAAGGTCTTTTTCGTGAATTACTTCGTCGCCCTGAATGTAAAATGCCCAGTCTGATTTTTCGGAAATTGCTTGAAAAGCCTTGTCGGTTTCTTTGGCGTAGACCGTTCCACCTTCCCGTAATGACTCATCCCAGACGGTTTCGATAATACGAATTTTGACGGGGTCTATTTTTTGAATGAGTTGAAGGGTTTCATCTTCACTTTTTCCGACAGCCACCACAAACTCATCACAAATGGGTAAAATAGAGGTAATTGCCTCCACAATCGGGAAGTCAAATTTGACGGCGTTGCGAATAAAAGTAAAGCCTGTGACGTGCATTTTGTTTCGGTTGTCTGTTGACCTTCCCCAAAAATCGGAGGATTATTGACGAAAAACCCAGAAGGGATGTGGTGCACAAAGGTAAGGGCTTTCTTCCGTTTTATGGCCCTTTTTGTCCGTTTCAAAAACCTTGACTTTGATATTGGTCATAGGTTATGTTGTTTTGAATCGTAATCATTGCCATTATATCCGGAACCTAGTTCATACAGCATGATGAAAAAGACAGCGTTGATTTATATTCTCATTCTCTCGTTTTCGCATCCGATTTTTAGCCAAACTGTTATTAAGGATGTAAATGAAGCGATAGAACTTGCCCGAAAAAACAATCTTGACCTTCAAATTTCACGACAAACCGCTCAGATACAGCAGTGGAATGTGATGGCGGCCAAAGGCACCCGGTTGCCGCAGTTAAAATTTACGACCGCCTTTGATTATAATTTTGTCTTGCCCACGCAGTTGATTCCAGCGCAGTTTTTTGGCGGTAGAGAAGGAGAGTTTCGCAGTATTCAATTTGGGGTTCCGTTCAACCTTACGGCGGGATTGGAAGGAAATGTTCCCCTTTGGAATGCGGGCTTAAAACAGGAGGTAGAGATTGCCAAAGCCAACCAAAATATCGGTATTTTACAAACCCTAGTCTTGCAAGACGATCTCAGTACGCAAGTGGCACGGCTGTATTTTGCGACGGTATTTACCCAAAAATACATTACGATTACCCAACAAAATCTTGCCAATACCGATAGTATTGCCCACATCGTGGCCGAGCGTAAAGAAAAAGGCCTGATTGACCAACTCGAATACAATCGTGTGCGCTCCACTCGTTTGGCCATCGAAGACGTACTTCACCAAAATGAAATGGCCTACCAAAAGAATCTAAATCAATTGAGGTTGGTTGTGGGAGATTCAACCATAACCACCTCACCCTCCAACTCCTTCTTCTTGTTTAAGGAGAATGGGGCCGAACTCCCCTCTCCTGCAAGGGGAGGGGGTGGGGGGGAGGTGGCGGTTCCACGTCTACAGCTCTGGGCGGCGCAGTTTTCGTTGGCCAAAGAGCAGGTTAAAAAAGAGCAGAAACTCCGATTACCAACGCTTTCGGCCTATGCCCGTTATTCCGAACAGGCACAACGTAACCAATTGAATTTCCTGAATTTCAATGAAAAATGGTTTGGAATCGGCGTGGCGGGCCTGCGTTTTGAAGCACCGATTTACAGCGGACGGATTCGGGAAAGCGGCATTGCTCGCGCTCGGGTCAACGCTGAAATTGCCCAATTGCAACTTAATAACGAGAAACGCAAATATGATACCGAAACGCAGGATTTGCTTATTACGTACAATCAATCGCTTAATTCGCTCAAAAACAATCAGGAAGCGTATCAATTGAATGAGGAGAATATGAAATTGGTGCTCATTAAGTACAAAGGAGGCATTCTGAGTTATGACCAATACCTCAATGTCTTTAATGAAGTGCTCAACGCCCAGAACAAGTACCTTCGCACGCTAGCAGATGTGATGATTAATGGTAAACTGTTGGAAATCAGAAGTTCATATTGATGATTAGATTTGAAAAGAAAATGATAAAAATATCTTTTTGTCCTCCTGAAAGGACCTGTGAAACGACCGCCTTAATGTTGGCGATGGCTCTTTTTATTACCTCGTGCAAATCCAAAACTGAAACTGCCTCGCCAACCTATAAAGACCTTACCGAGGCAGTATATGCTTCGGGGAATGTGTTTCCAAAAAATGAGTACAAAGTCGTAGCCAATGCCGATGGGTATTTGCAGCA
>JAIXPV010000420.1 GCA_027486105.1 Runella sp.
ATGAAAAACAGTTTGTATATCTGGACGATAAAGCCGTATTCAGCAACGCTTGGGCGGGACATTTGTACGCCAAACACAACCTACCCAACGCCAGACTTTTTTGTGCTGCCCCCAATTTTACCTTTCTAGTATCCGACGCTAAAAGCCTGAAAATCATTCAGGATACTAAAGTTTTGGATGAAAAAATGCTATCGGGCAAAGAAGCATTAGACATCCGTTTTGATGCGCCCAATAATCGCTTTTTGATTCTTAGCAATCAATCCATTGAAACTTATTCACTGGCGACCAAAGAACTGAAAACCGTTTTTCAGGGAGAAGATTTTACCTGTTTTGAAGTCGCTAACAGTAAGATTTATGTCGGAACCCATAACGGCTATTTCGTACTTCAAGCCGACTCGTTCAAACCCTTGGGCGAGGTTCAACGCAAACTTCCCAGTACCAATTTGACCGCCGTGGCTGTGGTACACGGACAAGTCTGGTTTGGGTCTACCTTAGGCGCGTTCATGTTACGTTCTGAGGGAGGATTTAACTATTATTTTGGTGAACGGTGGATTCCTGACAACCGCGTTGTGCATATTTCGGCAGGGGAAGACAAAAACGTAAACATCCTGACCACCAAAGGATTGGGTGAAATTCGTTTTCAATCCATGACCCTGTACGACAAAGCCCTCTTGTACGAAAAACAGGTACGTCAACGACACATACGGTATGGATTTAATTGCGACGTTTCGACCCTGAAACACGGCGATTTATCCACCTTCGAAATGGGCCAGCGCGACAGCGACAACCTCTGGACATCGATGTATTTGGTCAGTCAGCTATTTCGCTACAAAGTCACGGGCCACAAAGAAGCACTCGACAATTGCCTCGAATCCTTCGAAGCCATGCAGCGCCTTTTCAGCATTACGGGCATGAAAGGTTATTTTGCGCGGGGGTTTGAGCGTCGGGGATTCTTCAAATTCAAGCCAGAACGTTGGGACGGAGGAATGACCAACGGTTGGGTAAAATCTTCGAATGAAGAGTGGGATTGGCGCGGTACCACGAGCAGTGACCAAACCGTAGGGCAGATGTTTGCGCTGACGCTTTTGGCCCAAACCATGGAGGGCGAAGTGAAACAAAAAGCCGTGACAATGATGGATCAACTCATGACCAACATCATCGAAAACGACTGGTATCTGATTGATTTTGACGGAAAACCTACCCTTTGGGGAAAATGGAATCCCGAATACGTGAATGGTTTCCCGAAAAACGTAGGCGACCGAAAACTGTACGCCTCCAACATTATCGGCTTTTTGCAAACGGCGTATCATTTCACCAAAAAAGAAATTTACAAACAAAAAGCCTACGAGCTGATGAACAAACATGGCTACTTGGAAAACCTGCTACGCCCCATGAAAGAACTCGGACAGGTGACCGAAGCCGATGGAAAACTGGCCGCTGAGCTTTCGGAAGAATGGAACCACTCCGACGATGAAATGTATTTTTTAGCTTACTGGTGCCTATATCCTTACGCCTTCACGCCCGAATTGAAGAAGCAATACGCCGCAGCCATCAAAGAACATTGGGACATGGAACGCCCCGAAAAGAACGGCTTATGGAACCTTTGCTACGCCATGACAGGAGCCAAGGAATTTGACAAAGCCGAAACCATCTGGTTTTTGAAAGAATTTCCGCTGGACATGATTGAATGGCAGGTCATAAACAGCCATCGTAAAGACATTGAGCCGGTGCCTGCTAATTTTCGCGGTCAAACCATTAAGCAGGTTTTGCCGCCCGACGAACGTCCAGAACTAAAACACAATCGCAATCTTTTTAAACTCGACCGTAGCGCCAACGGGCAAAGTGAGTTGAGCGCAGGGGATTCGTTTTTGTTGCCTTACTGGATGGGACGTTATTTAAAAGTAATCAGTGCGCCAACTCGTTGATTCAAAAGCCAATGACAATTCGATCAATTTCTCAACATCCGAAGGCTTACCAAGTCTCTATCTTATTCCTCTCCCTTGCTATGTATTCCTGCAACGATTCCACTTATTTGGCTGAAAAACAGCTCACTCATGACCTAAGTTACAACCATGACTTAGACAACAACGACAATTTTTCACCCGATAATCAATGGCTGGTTTACGACACCCGTACCGAAGACGGCGGCATTGCGGCATCGGCCAAAATTGAAAAAGTCAACGTCGAAACGGGCGAAAAGAAAGTATTGTATGCGCTTCCCAACAACGCGGAATGGGGCCCAGGCGCGGGGGCAGTGAGTTATTCGCCCGTCGATCATTCCGTGGTGTTTATTCACGGGTTGATGAGTGTAACCCAAGAAAATCCGTATCAACAATGGCGGCGTACTGGCGTCATCGTCAACGATTCTGCCCCCAATGTTCCAGTTTTTATGGATGCGCGCGATATTACACCTCCCTACACCAAAGGTGCCTTGCGCGGTGGCACCCACCGCCACGAATGGAGCGGCGACGGGCAGTGGATTGGTTATACCTATAACGATGCTGTTTTGAAAGCATTGGAAGACAAAACGGGCGAAAAACACAACCTCCGTACCATCGGCGTTTCCAAAAGAAATATGCCCGTCAAATTGGAGAAAGACGCGCTGGGGGACAATGTTTCGGGGGAGTGGTTCAGTGCGTTGGTGGTTCGAGTAACGCCTACCCCCAAACCAGGCTCGGACGAAATCAG
>JAIXPV010000316.1 GCA_027486105.1 Runella sp.
AGCCCGTAAATCAAGATTTGGTGGAAGTAGAATGGTTCGCGTTGGACACCCAAAACCCCGAAATCTCCAAAGCCGAAGCGAAAAAGCAGGCAGAAGCCAAACGCAACACCGTGGCCCGGCAGCGCGACAAAGACTACATCAAAGAATCAGTGGTGGATAAGAATCCCGACATGAAGGATTTTTACAACAGCTACGACCCGTACAAAGTCACCGAAAACGACAAGAAGAAATACGAAACCTATCTGGCAAGCTTAACGCCCGACGAGCGTAAGCTGGTGGAATCAGGGTTGAATTTTTACACGCTAAAAGTAAAAAACAAAGGCGGTCTGCCCATGCCCGTCATCGTGAAGATGCAGTACGAAGACGGTACGGATTCGCTGGTACGCTTCCCAGCCGAGATTTGGCGTTTGAACGACCAACAGATTTCAAAGGTAATCACCTCAAAGAAAAAAGTGGTACAGTGGACCTTAGACCCCTATCGCGAGATTGCCGATATTGATGAGGAAGACAACAGTTTCCCTCGCCAACCTGCTCAACCAACCAAATTCCAGTTGTTTAAATCGCAGGGCTTCCAACGTGGGCCTAATCCGATGCGTGAAGCACAACAAAATCAGCCACCCAAAGCAGGTCAGCAGGGCGGTGCCAAAAATTAATTTCTCAGGGGCGGATGGATTTCCGCCCTTTTTTTGTGGTTGAAGCGCTGTATAACATGGTATTTCAAATATAAATCATCTACAACCCCCATTCCTCCTTCATCCTTTAAAAATGACTTCCAAAATCGCGTACCGTTTTTACCCTTCATTGCTCAATACCTACTCACGGTTTTTGCAGGGTAAACTTAGTGAACAGGAGTTGTTGGACCGTATCAATCGCGTGCCGATTCCGTCGACGGAAGCCCAGCTCCGAGGGGTCTCGTTTGAAGATGCCGTGCTGAAGGGGATTGGAGAAGACCAGTTTGATTTCAACATTATCCAAACTGTTCGCCTACGGCTACCCAAACCCATTGTCAAAACGCAGGTATATTGCCAATACCAAATCGGCGATGCGTTGATTTACGGATTTGTGGATGTTTTGGGACGCAAAGAGGCCGTTGACCTCAAAACCACTGCCCACTACGAGCCCGACCGTTTTCTGCAAGACCATCAACATTTTTATCTGCCCGCCCTGTACAATTGGGGGATTCGTCAAATGCGCTACTTAATCACTGATTTTGAGCAGGTGTACGAAGAAATATACGACGACACAAGCGATTTCACGGGGCAGTTGGAGGAAGTCTATTCGTTTAAAATGTTCTTGGATGAGCACCGAGAATTGATTACTAATGCGAAAATCTTCCCTAAAAAGCCTTAATTTGTCCTCTCAAAGGCCGCATTACCTTTAAATTCATTCAATTCAGATGAAAATATTATGTACATTCTGCATTGGAATGGCGTTTGCGGCAACCATTTTTGCACAAAATAAACCTTCCAAAGACACGACCACCCGGGCAGTTCCTATGAAACTCTGGCAAAAAGAAACAACTTCTATCTCCGAAAAAATTGAGAAATTCACCGTCGGGCGCGACCGTGAAATGGATTTATATCTAGCCCCTTATGACGTATTGGGCAATATCGCCCACGCCAAAATGCTCGAAAGTGTAGGATTGCTAAAAAAAGACGAACTGACCGCGCTGGAAGCCGAATTGAAGAATATTTATCAGGAAATTCTGCAAGGAAAATTTGAAATCGAAGACGGTGTTGAAGACGTTCACTCGCAGGTAGAACTGATGCTGACCCGCAAGCTCGGAGACGTCGGCAAGAAAATCCACAGCGGCCGCTCACGCAATGACCAAGTGCTGGTCGACATGAAGCTCTTCACCCGAAGTCGTTTGGAAGAGGTGGCAGTGGCCTCCCGAAAACTGTTTGACTTACTCGTTAAACGTTCCAACCAACACAAAAATGATTTACTGCCTGGCTATACTCACTTACAAATCGCGATGCCGTCGTCGTTTGGATTATGGTTTGGAGCCTACGGCGAAGCCTTGGTCGACGACATGGCCATGATTCAAACGGCCTATAAACTTTCCAACAAAAACCCACTTGGCTCAGGCGCGGGCTACGGCTCTTCTTTTCCGCTAAACCGCACCATGACGACTGAATTGTTGGGTTTTGAGGCGTTGCACTACAACGTTGTGTACGCCCAAATGTCACGCGGGAAGACCGAACAAACAGCGCTGACGGCCATTGCCGCCCTTTCGTCCACCATTTCACGCATGGCGATGGATGTTTGTTTGTACAACAGCCAAAACTTTGCTTTTGTGACCCTACCCGACGACCTCACGACGGGCAGTAGCATCATGCCGCACAAAAAAAACCCCGACGTAGCCGAGCTTTTGCGGGCAAAGACCAATCGCCTGAAAGCCCTCCCGACCGAAATTACGATGGTTATGAGCAATTTACCCTCGGGCTATCACCGCGATATGCAGTTGCTGAAAGAACTGCTAATGCCTGCGTTCGACGAAATACTAGATTGTCTAGACATTGCTCACTTTATGCTTGAACACCTTGAGGTAAAACCAGATTTATTGGTTGATAAAAAATACGATTTACTCTTCAGCGTGGAGCGCGTCAATGAACTGGTGGTGCAGGGAGTACCATTCCGCGACGCGTACCGCCAAGTGGGGAAAGAAATCAACGAAGGCACTTACAAAGCCTCACGCACGCTCAATCACACGCACGAAGGCAGCATTGGCAACCTTTGCAACGACCAAATCACGGAGCTGATGAACGCCGAAATGGCGAGATTTAAGTTTGAGAAGGTACATACGGCGGTTGAAAATTTATTGAAATAGAAAATCACCTAAATAAATTAACCACAGAGGCACGGAGGAAAACTCCATGTCTCTGTGGTTAACTATTTTTAAAACCCTAATAGTTTAAACAATAACTCAATTCCGATACCGCTGGTCAGCATACGTTCTTTGCGGTTATTGGCTAATTTTTGCTACCAACCCACCATCGGCAATATCGAATTCTTTCTGGCCAATGGTTACGAAAACCTTGAACTGAAAAACTTGGTAATAAGGATGTTCTATCCACTCGTCCAATTATTTATACGGGCTCATCATTCATTGGGCCATTCCTCTTCCACGCCCATGGTTTTCAGTAATTCCCACACAATATCGCTTTCAAAACCCCGACCCAAGGCAAAACGAACCAATTTTTGCTTAACGGCCAAAGGTTCCCCTTTTAATCCTTTCGCTTTTTTTTCCAGCAAATCTCGCAGTACCGCCTCATAATCATCGCCGTCTATTTCGCTTAAACCCTTTTGAATCAAATCATTCGATAAGCCTTTTAACTTCATCTCCTGCCTGATTTTGAGGCGCCCCCACCGCTTTACCCGAAACTTGCCTCCCGCAAATGCCCGCGCAAAGCGCTCCTCATTTAGGTAATTTTGGGCTTTCAGCTCCTCTAGCACCCACGCGGTTTCTTCCTCCGAAAGCTCCCAATCGTTTAAACGTTGTCGGGTTTCTTTCACGGTTCGTTCCTGATAAGCACAAAAGGAAGCCGCTTTTAATAACGCGAATTTTTGACGGTCAGTCATTTATGGATTTTTTCAACAAAAATAAGCATATAACATTTACAACATACCCCGTATATTGCAGAAGTTTTGCCGCAAAAAAGTACGCTTCGGCGTTTCGACCTTTAACCCCTGAGATACAATGCTTACCAACAACTTCCGCTGGCGGATAGTGATGTTGCTTTTTTTGGTTACTACCATCAACTACATTGATCGCAACGTACTCTCCTTTGCGATGCTTGATGATACATTCAGAAAAGAAATGCTTGGGGTACCGCCTACCTACACGCTCACCCAAGCCGACCTCAATGCGTTCAAAATCCAGTACGGTTGGGTAGATACCGCTTTTAAAGTCGCCTACGCCGTTGGTTTTATGATGATTGGGTGGCTTATCGACCGAGTAGGCACCAAACGTGGCTTGGCGGTGGCCATTGGGCTTTGGAGCATGGCGGGCATCGCCAATGCCTTTGTGAGTTCGTTTCGGGGGTTGATGGCTACTCGGTTTGTTTTGGGAATCGGAGAAGCTGGCAACTTCCCGTCAAGCATTAAGTCGATTGCCGAATGGTTTCCTAAAAAAGAGCGCTCCTTTGCCACCGGAATTTTTAACGCCGGAGCCAATGTCGGCATCATCATTACCGCCGCCGTCATTCCCTGGATGACTCTTCATTATGGCTGGCGTATTTCATTCATGACCACAGGGGTATTAGGTCTAATCATACTGGCGGCATGGTGGATTACTTACCAGCGCCCCGAACAACACCCTAAAGTCTCGCCAGTTGAGCTGCGGTATATTCAGCAAGACCATCAGCAGGAAGTAATTCAAGGACGCCTGACGTGGTGGCGGCTGTTGCGTTACCGACAAACGTGGGCCCTGATTGTGGGAAAATTCATGGCAGACCCCATCTGGTGGTTTTATCTGACATGGCTACCCGATTTTTTCAACTCCAGCGAATCTCTTGACCAAACCCTTGACTTGCAGAATATTGGCCTCCCATTCATGGTCATTTACATTATTTCAGACGGCGGTAGTGTGTTTTTTGGCTGGCTTTCGTCACAATTCATGAAAATAGGCTGGGAACTCAACCGCGCCCGCAAAACAACGATGCTGATTTGTGCGCTTTGCGTTGTTCCCATTTTCTTTGCCGCTCAAACTCAAAACATTTACATAGCCGTAGTGCTCATCGCCATTGCCGCAGCCGGACACCTCGGGTGGTCAGCCAATGTGTACACCTTTGCCTCCGATTTATTCCCCAAGAGTGCCGTTGCGATGGTGACAGGCATCGGTGGGTTTGCGGGGGCCGTAGGCGGGGCCGTTCTGGCCGCAATAGCTGGTCCTATACGCGTCCAGTTTGGTTATTTACCCTTGTTTTTAATTGCTGGCTCTACTTATCTATTGGCACTTTTCATCATCAATATACTCGTTCCTAAAATGAAACCTGTAGAGATGTAAAAAATAAACTTTTAGCATTTTAACACAATTTCTTTCTGAAAACGTTATAGCTTTGCATTAAAATCAAGTTCTTACTTTTCATTACAATAATTCCAATCCTTGGCATGAAACGATTCACCAAAATGTTATTAGCCGCGGGCTTTTTGTGTGCCGGCACGACTATCGCAAACGCACAAACCCAAATTCCCGCTGATATTGAGGCACTACTAAGCAAAAATACCTGTTTAGCCTGTCACCGTGTTGATCAGCGATTGGTTGGTCCAGGCTACAAGGAAGTAATGGCTAAGAAAAAATACAAACCCGAGCAAATCGTAGAGTTAATCTATGCCCCAAAACCTGCCAACTGGCCTGGTTATCCTCCAATGGCTGCCCTTGCCAATGTACCTAAAGACGAGGCGCTTAAAATTGCCAAATGGATTGTGACGCTTGCTCCAAAAAAGAAATAACCAGTCTTTTTTATTTCCTCATTGTAAAGCCGACGCAAAACGTCGGCTTTTTTGTAGCTTTAAGGGCAATTTAGGGTTTAGTTTTCACCTCATTAATGTAAATAAGCCCAAAACAGATAGTAACTTTTTGATTTAATGCCATGATTTCATCTGTTTTAAAAAAAATCACTCTCACTATTCTGTTTCTGAGCGCTGGCATCTGCCTTCAGGCGCAAAAAAACGAAAAGGCCGACACCACAACCGTAACCGCGCCCCCTGACCACTCAAGTATCGTACAACGCCTACCTCCCGCCGAACGCCTCGATGATTTTCGTAACGACCGGGAGTATAGTTATCACAACGACGCGCCTCCCCCCGAAAACCCGCTGGCCAAATTTTGGTACTGGCTGATGCGCAAATTGTCAGCATTTTTTCAAAGCAGTTCCTACGAAAACTTCTGGCAATATGTCATCTTAGCCGCCATCGGCAGTTTTGCTCTTTGGCTTCTTTATAAATCGGAGTTTTTGGGCGGATTTTTTGGCCGCAAAGCCCAAGACGATCCACTCTCTTATAACCGCATTACTGAAAACATCCACGAACTGGATTTTAATAAACTCATTGATGAGGCCGTTGAAAACCACAATTACCGTTTGGCCATAAGACTATGTTATTTGAGAACACTCAAACAACTGACTGACAAGCAATTGATTCATTGGCAGCCTACCAAAACCAACCGTATTTACGTAGATGAATTAGGGAATCTTCATCTAAAAGCTGATTTTGAACGATTGACTTCCCAATTTGAGTACGTTTGGTACGGCGATTTTACGGTCTCAGAAGCCGAATTTGGAGATATAAAAGAAGCCTTTTCTAGGTTCTCGGGCAAAATCTAAAAAATTGACGACGCAACGACTGATATTCTTTTGAAAAATTTACGAAGCAAATATTTTTGGTTTTTAACGCTGACCATCCTCGGTTATGGGCTGTTTGAATACTATCGCCCCAAACCCATTGACTGGACGCCGTCTTACTCCGACAAGGATAAAATTCCGTTTGGCACCAAAGCACTGGTTGAATTATTGCCCGATGTCTTTGGCGGTCAAGAAGTAGCGTCATTGCGTTTGCCAATTTATAATCACTTGACAGAAAGCAAATTGCCTACCAAAAGTAATTATATTTTTGTCTGTCAAAACTTTGATATCGATAAAAACGACCGCATTCAACTCCTCAATTATGTAAAAAAGGGTAACAGCGTTTTTATTTCAGCTTACGATTTTTCGGATACATTACTCAAAACCCTCGACGTACGGGCCACACTAAAAGCGCCTTCGCTCCGCGATACGGCATTGGTCATGAACTTTGTCAATCCAGCTTTCAAAAAACCCAACGGCTATGTTTTTTCACAGGATGACGGTCGAAATTATTTTCTGGTAAAAAAATCTAAAAATGTGACAGTTTTGGCCCAAAATGCGCGAAATGAACCCATTTTTCTGAAAGTAAGCTACGGAAGAGGCCATTTTTATCTGCACAATTTGCCATTGGCTTTGACCAATTATTACGCTTTGGATCCTGCCACGTCAGACTTTGCTTTTAAGAGCCTTTCGTATTTACCCGTGCAACCCACCTACTGGGATGAATACCTGAAGCAGGGTCGGTTTGGTAAAAATGAGCAGTCCATTTTTCGATTTGTGATGACTCAGCCACCACTCCAATGGGCTTATTACATGGTTCTTTTCGGGCTATTTGTGTTTGCCATTTTTGCGGGAAAACGCACCCAGCGCATTATTCCAGTGATGGAGGTACCTAAAAATACCTCACTAGAATTTGTGCAAACCATCGGTAAAATGTATTTCCAACAGGCTGACCACGCCAACATTGCTCAAAAGAAAATTCAACACTTACTGCTCTACATTCGGGAGCGTTTTGGGCTACGCACCAATGAATTGGACGAAGAATTTAAAGAAGCATTGTCCCAAAAAACGGGCTTTGCACGCTTAGAAATTGATTTATTATTTGGCGAAATAGCCCACGCTGAGCGCAGCGGCCGCCTTACTGAATACGCCTTACTAAGCTTAAACCGAAGAATTGACGATTTTTATCAAAAAACCAGATAACATCTACCCCTCTCATTCATGAATTTCGAATCACGCATTGACCTTCAGGACCTTAACGATGCCATTTCGGCCATAAAATCAGAAATCGGCAAAATCATTGTGGGCCAACACCATACCATCGAATTACTCTTAACCGCCATTTTGGCCGACGGGCACGTCTTGGTAGAGGGAGTACCTGGGGTGGCCAAAACCCTCACGGCAAAGCTATTGGCAAAGACCATCAACACCGATTTAAGCCGCATTCAGTTCACCCCCGATTTAATGCCATCGGATGTTTTGGGAACGTCGGTATTCAACCCCAAGCTCGCCAATTTTGAGTTTATGAAAGGGCCGATTTTCTCTAACATCATTCTAGTCGACGAAATCAACCGGGCTCCCGCCAAAACCCAATCGGCCCTGTTTGAAGTCATGGAAGAACGACAAGCCACCATCGACGGCAGTACCTACCCAATGAGTACCCCGTTTATTGTGATTGCCACCCAAAATCCCGTTGAACACGAAGGAACATATCGATTGCCAGAAGCCCAGCTAGACCGTTTTCTGTTTAAAATAGTCGTGGGCTACCCCACCGCTGAGCAAGAAGTAGAAGTTTTGCGCGGACATCATCAACGGAAAAGCATGGCCGAAGCCATTGGAGAAATTACGGCCATTTTACAGCCTCAGCAGTTGACCGAATTACGGGTCAAAACGCATCAGGTACACGTAGAAGATAAATTGTTGGAATACATTGCTAAAATCATCCTGCAAACACGCAACAACAAATCGTTGTTTTTGGGAGCGTCACCACGAGCTTCGGTGGCTTTATTGAACAGTTCCAAAGCCTTGGCTGCGATTAGAGGAAGAGATTTTGTAACGCCAGAAGACATTCAGGCACTTGCTCCTGCCGTGCTTCGTCATCGGATTATTTTGATGCCTGAGCGTGAAATGGAAGGTGCCACCCCCGACGACGCCGTAGCACAATTATTACAAAAAGTAGAAGTGCCCCGTTAGTCTGCTGCACTTTACAACAAAAATCGCCTGTCTTCCAAAATAAACACTCAGGAAGACAGGCGATTCATATTTCTTAACAATCTGCTCGCTAGAGCACTTTTTTAACCATTTGCTCAGCCTTAGCTAAATCAGCCTTGATTTTCTCGATATTAGTTTTTGACTCTTTTTGTACTTCAAGCATTTGATCAGCCGTCAAATCTGGCGCGGGCTTGTGCTCATGCTCTTCTCCATCGTGATGCTCGTGAGGTAATCCTGGTACTTCTACCACACTTTCCTCCCATGCGGCAAATGAGCCAGCTACCGCATCCAACGCCGCTACGGTAGAATCTAAACTTGCAATAGCCGCCGCATCGGTCAGTGTTTTTTTCTTTTCACTTAACACTATCTTTAACGAATCTATTCCTTCGATTTGTTGATGAATAGACTCTTCAATTTCCATGGCTTCCAGGTGGACTTTGCCAGCTTCTTCCATTTTGGGGTCTTTTTTGTCACCGCAAGCGGAAAATAAATAGGCACCGAAAAGCATACCGCCAACGGTTAGTAAAGAATAAGCGTGTTTTGTCATGGTAAAAGTAGCGTTGGTTAGTCAATCATTGAAACTTGGTATCCCTGTTTTCGGAGTGTCGCCAAAATGGCTTCATCGGACGTTTTTGCCGCATAATAACGCACAGAAACCACCTCGTCATTCAGCTTGATTTGCGAAGGTACGACACCTTCTACGGATTGAAGCGTGTTATTTAACTTTTCTACCGATTTCAGCGGCGTTTTAAGTTCAAATTGAGCAACCCTAGTCGAACGAATCCTTTCCAATTGCGCTTGCGCCAACTGGCCTTCTTCGGCCTGAAAATACCGATGAGGAATCAGATTCAACACCACCGTAAGGCCTACTGCAACCCAAAACACTCTTTTTTCAAACAAACCAGCTTGGTGAGAAGGGCGTAAGTATAAATCATAAAAAGACCACACCAATGCCGCCAATTGCAATGCAATCAACGGAGTACGATACTCTGCCAACCAACCGATAGAAGCCCCATTAAACAAAACCACTACCAACGGTACCCAGCAGCACAACAGGTGTACAAGCCCTGTTAAACCCACATTTAATGTTATCGAAATAATTCTTGCCATGACTATTTGCAACTATATTGCAAAAGTACGAACAAAAAACCATCATTAAAAAGTTTAGCGTAACTGCTTTTTTATAAAAATAATTTTCACCGTCAACAATCAGATTTTATGCAAAGGATTGCCATGCTTGGTTCGGGCTTTATCGGACGTTTTTATGCAGAATCCATCCACGGTCAGCGCGGCCGTGACCGCGTGGTGGCCATTTATGCGCGCCGCGAGGAAAGCGCAAAAAAATTTGCCGACGATTACGGCTGTACGTTTTGGTCGACCGACATGGAGGAAGTAATCGCGCACCCCGACGTCACCATGATTTGTGTAGCGCTGCCCAACAACCTCCACGAAGCTGCCGTCATGCTTTGCGTAAAACATAAAAAAGCGGTAGTCAGCACCAAACCTTTGGGAAGAAACGGCGCTGAAGCCCTCCGGATGATGCAGGCCATTGAAGGCGCGGGTATATTTGGCGGGTATCTAGAAGATTTGTGTTATACCCCCAAGTTCTTGAAATCCAAGCAGATGGTAGACAACGGTGCATTGGGGCGGATTCTGTGGGCCAAGTCAAGAGAAACCCATCCTGGCCCCCACAGCAACTGGTTTTGGGACAAAGAACAAGCGGGCGGTGGGTGTATTCTTGATTTGGGCTGCCATTGCATCGAAATTGCCCGCAATTTTATCGGCAAAGACATTAAGCCCGTAGAAGTGATGTGCTGGGCCGCCACGCAGGTAAAACCCATTGAGGCCGAAGACCACGCCATTGCGTTGGTCAAATACGAAAACGGAGCCATTGGTCAATTTGAAGTAAGCTGGACGTTTCGTGGCGGTATGGATCTGCGCGACGAAGTAATGGGAACGGAGGGCACTATATGGATGAATAATTTTCTGCGTACAGGCTTTGAGGTATTTACGACGGGCAAAGGCGGCGACTATGTGGCCGAGAAAGCAGAAAGCAATACAGGGTGGCTTTTTCCGGTAGGCGATGAGGTCAACGAACTTGGCTACAACCACATGTTTACCGACATGTTTCGGTCGGTCGAGGAAGGCACTGAGCCTTCCGAAACCTTTTACGATGGCTACGTGGTCAACGCCATCATTGATGCTGCCTACAAATCGGCCAAAACCAAACTTTGGGAGCCTGTCGATTTGCCTGTTTGGCGCGGACAGGAAGGACTGACGCCCATTTCAACGCTGATTGACTACGATGCTGATTATTACTTAATTAAGGAAGAAGTAACCCACGACGGCCGTCACAAAGTAATATTGAAAGACAAAAAGACTAACGAAATCATCGAACGTGACCTGTAGGGGCAGGCCTCGCGTCTGCCCAGCCCTATATGGCCTTGCGTCTGCTCGTGTAGACAAATAAAAACGGGGAGCTCTTGGCAGAGTTCCCCGTACCGTTCTTGGGTAAAGAAAAAATCAAATTTTCTTCACTTTAGTAGCGTTCAAGCCTTTTTTACCATCAACGATTTCGTACTCTACTCGGTCTTTTTCACGGATAACTACCCCGCCTAAGCCCGTTACGTGTACAAAAATTTCTTTTTGAGATTCATCGTCCACAATAAAACCATACCCTCTGGCTTCATTGAAAAACTTTACTGTTCCTGTTTGCATTTTACTACAATAATTAAAATAATGAAAGAAATAATTGAACAAACAGCCGCCAATCTCCTCATTTTCAGCGTTTTTACAAAGACATTGACAGAACTAATCATTGAGCAAAAGGCTTGAACACTCAAAATTAGGCACTTGCCAAGACTTGCTTTGTCTTGCGTTAAGAATGAAGTTTTTAAGCAGAGCTCAAACAAATTTATAAAATAATTGTTACAAATCAAGTTTGGAGATATCTGTTATTCAGATGCTTGACTTTACAAAATAGATTTACTACCTTCGTTTTCAAACATAAAAAAACGCGATGAATCGTTTCCGGTATTTTGTTGAGAACCACGTTTTTGGCGTTTGTACTCGCTTGGGGGAAATCTTAAATATCTCAGCAAGCAGTATTCGGCTTTATTTTATTTACGCCAGCTTTTTGACTTTTGGCTCTCCCATCATTGTCTACTTAGTGATGGCGTTCTGGATGGAGATTGGGAAGCACCTTCGTAGACACAATAATCCTACTATTTGGGAATTATAAAGTCAGTCAATTTCTTCTGGGCCCATGCTAAGGCTCAATTTTACTTTTTAAAAATGCTTTTACTACTTCCAAACCGCGATGAAAATGCCGGTTGTTGGGAATGATTATGTCGGCATCAGCCTTTGATGGTTTGATAAACTGCTCGTAGGTTGGAAATACGTGATTTTCCCAACGGTACAAAACGTCCGTCAAATCGTATCCCCGCTCCACTTGGTCGCGGATAATACGGCGTTTAAGTTTGATGTGTTCTTTGGCGTCAATGAAGATTTTTAAATCCAACAGCTCCGCGATTTCTTTGAAGTAAAACACAAAAATCCCTTCTACCACAATGATGGGTGTGGGTCTAAAGGTAAGCATCTGCGGAATAATAGCGGGATTGTTGAAGGTATATTCCAACTGCTCCACGGTCTTGCCTTCCCGAAGGTCGATGATATGCTCAGCGTATTTTCGGTGATTGATGGCGTAGGGCAAGTCAAAATTATGCACCCCGTTTTCGTCGACGGGCACTTCATTACGCGAACGGTAATAATGATCTTGCGAAATCAGGCAGATTTCATCTTCACCAAAAGCGCCCATCAGGCTGTTAAGAAAATAGGTCTTTCCCGATGCACTCCCGCCCGTGATTCCGACGATAAAAGGTTTTTTCATGCGGTAAAGTTACGTGACCCCGTTTAAATACCGAACTTCTGGCACCGAAATTGTAAAAGAACCCGCAACAAATTGTTAGTTTTGCGTTTAAATTACATTTTCTCCTGCTATGTTTTTGAAAATTTTTCGGGTTGACCTCTTTCGATGTTGCTGATACTGCGTTTCGGGAAATCAATTTCATAAACGAGTATTTAGTATTATCCTATTATGACACAACCACTCAAAATCTATAATTCTCTCAGCCGCCAAAAAGAACTTTTTCAACCACTTAGCCCCCCTCACGTGGGGCTATATGTATGCGGGCCAACGGTTTATAATTACGTACACTTGGGCAATGTTCGTACGTTTCTGACTTTCGATATTCTTTTTCGGTACCTGAAGCACATTGGCTACAAAGTCCGTTATGTGCGCAATATCACGGATGTGGGTCACCTTGTAGGCGATGGCGACGAAGGTGAAGATAAAATCGGGCGGATGGCCAAACTCGAAAAGTTGGAGCCGATGGAAATTGTGCAGCGCTACACCAACGATTTTCATCAGGTGCTAGAACAACTTAATTTCCGCACACCCAGCATTGAACCCACCGCCACGGGTCATTTGATTGAACAAATAGAAGCCGTCAAAGACCTGATTGACAAAGGACTGGCTTATGAATCCAATGGCTCGGTTTATTTTGACATCAATCAATACAACGCAAACGGCAATAATTACGGTAAACTTTCTGGCCGGGTATTGGAAGACCTCTTGACCGAGACCCGTGAGCTGGAAGGTACTTCTGAGAAGCGGAATCCGCTCGATTTTGCTATTTGGAAGAAAGCCGCCCCCGAGCATATTATGCAGTGGGAATCTCCTTGGGGCAAAGGTTTTCCAGGCTGGCACTTAGAATGTACCTGCATGAGTACCAAATACTTAGGAAAACAGTTTGATATTCACGGCGGTGGTATGGACTTGAAATTTCCGCACCACGAATGCGAAATTGCACAGGGGACAGGATTGAATGGAGCAGAGCCTGTACGCTATTGGATGCACTCCAATATGCTAACGGTCAACGGACAAAAAATGTCAAAATCATTAGGCAATTCGTTTTTGCCCGCCGAGTTGTTTTCTGGCAATCACCCACTGCTTGAACAGGCCTACAGCCCCATGACGTCTCGATTCTTTATGCTCCAAAGCCAGTACCGAAGCACGCTTGATTTCTCAAACGATGCGCTGAAAGGTTCTCAAAAAGCGTACAAGCGAATCATCAATGGACTTAAGGCCATCAAAGCATTGACCTACATCCCAGCAGAGGTCGAAAGTTCTTCCAATGAAGCAGGCTTGAAGGTTTCAACCCCTGGTGTTACGATTGATGAAAAGAAAGTAGCCGACATTCAAAAAACCGTGCAGGCGTTTTATGATGCCATGAACGACGACCTCAACACCGCCGTCGCTATTGCGCAGTTGTTTAACCTCCTAAAATACGTCAACATGATTTATCTCAACCAGTTAAATCCTGCGGCGTTGGGCGAAGAAGGTTTTGCCTTGTTGAAAGAAAAATACATCACCTTTACCGAACAAATTCTGGGGCTTAAGGAAGAAACCACGGAAAGCAACGCCGTATTGAGCGGAATGCTTGATTTATACCGGGAATACAAATCGGCCCAACAATACGACAAAGTTGACCAAATTCGTTCTTATTTCAAGGCACAAAGCTTAGTGATTCGGGACATGAAACACCGGATTGACTGGGCGTACGAAGAATAATTTCAACCAGTCCAATATCCATTGTGTTATTTCATCAAGATGTTTTATGGAGAAGCGCCGTTCATACATTAGTTATATTTTATTGGCAGTTTTTGTGCTAGCAGGGGCTCTGTATCTTTTAAGGCCCCTGCTGATTTCCAACAGCAGCGCCTCGGTGTCGGTCGAAACTGAGGCGCCCGCTTCTTCGTCAGCGGCACCCACCGCCCCAGCGAGCGGCATTGTGAAAGAGGGTGAAGTAACGTTTTTAAAAGGCGGTAAAACATTCCGAAAGATTGACGTTGAAATCGCCGAAAACGACGCCGATCGCCAAAAAGGGCTGATGTTCAGGCCCTATCTTTCAGACTCAGTGGGAATGCTATTTGTTTTTGAAGAACCGACCCCGCAAAGTTTTTGGATGAAAAACACTATGATTTCGTTGGACATCATCTACGTTGATCAAAATAAAAAAATTGTTTCTATTCAGAAAAACGCAAAGCCCTATTCTGAAGAAAGCCTCCCTTCCTTTGGTGACGCGCAATACGTGGTAGAAGTAAACGGCGGTTACTGTGATAAATACGGGATTCAGGTGGGCGACAGTATCGTTTTTTAGGACTTCTTTCTTTTTGGAACAATAATTGTAAAAGATTAAGATAAAGAACCGTACATGAAGTGGTGGATAACGTGCTGGTTATTGTTGATATGGAATGCGGGGGCGTGGGCCAATCACATTATCGGGGGAGATATAGCGCTTACTAAACAAAATGGCTCCTCCACAAACTACCTCATTACCTTAACCCTGATTTACGACGGTGTGTTGGGGAGTCCAAACGACAAAGCATTTGTTTCTTCTTTTCGCAAAAGTACCAACGCCCGCCTCGAAGATTTTACGCTCACCCGCGCTGCTTTAGAGGAAATCCCCTATTCCAACCCTCGCTGCGTTCCCAATCCACGAGAATCTCGCATTACTTTGGCGCGCTACATGGCCACCGTCTCTTTTCCCACAACTACCTACAACGACCCCGAAGGCTATTATTTTTCGTGGGAAGAATGCTGCCGCAACGGCGAAATTGTCAATATTCAAACCCCCAATAGAGTAGGCTTGGCCTTCTATGCTGAAATTCCACTCAACGGCATTTCAAACGGTTTGCCTCAATTCAAAACCCCCGAAGTCAAATATGTGTGCGTAGGAAAAAATTTCGAAGCTGATTTTGGAGCAACAACTTCTTCAGGAAATGAACTACGGTATAGCATTGTCACGCCCCTCATTGGCTCCACCGACCAAGGCGGCACTTTTCCCGATAAATCCAAAGCAGGCCCTTACAACCGTGCAGTTTGGAGCGCTGGTTATGACAGCACGAGAGCCATTCTGGGCATTAATCCTTTAAAAATTGACTCAAAAACGGGCAAAATAACGCTTAATGCCTCTAAAATTGGCTTTTTTACATTTGCGGTTCGTTGCGAAGAGTGGCGGCAAAACGTAAAAATAGGAGAAATACGACGCGAATTTGTGTTTAACGTTGTCGATTGTATTTCTTCAGTACCCTCACCCGTTTTTATTGAAATCTTAACGGCATCGCCTTCGGTTACCTACCAATCCTCAGTAGGTAGTATCTCTTCGGTAGAAATGTGTCAGGGGGATTCGGTAGTGCTGAAAGCCAACGACGAAAACCCACAATGGGCGTATCAATGGTTGAAAGACGATCAACCCATTGCAAATGCTAACCAATCTTATCTGGGCATTTATCAGCCTGGCAACTACAGCCTTGTCAAACGTTTTACCGAAAGCTGCGGAACGGAAGAGTCTACCTCAAACTTTGCCCGCGTCAACGTAAAAAACGCCAGCACAGTCCGAATTTCCTCCAGTCGCCCGCTGCCGCTGTGCTCCAACGACAGCACCAACCTGAGCATTGATTTACCCTCAAACGCCAGCATCAGGTGGCAACAAAACGGGATAATGACCGACAATTCGGGACAGGTTTTTCCCAACGTAAAACAACCAGGGGTTTACAGTGTGTTTGTAACAGAAAAAACGACCAAATGCGTAAGTAAAGACAGTATTATCATAAAGCTTATTTCGGCTCCAACGGCCACACTGACGATTGACGGTACCCCCATTTTCTGCGCCAACGACTCCATAAAACTCATTGCTCCCCGCAACAACGCGTACGATTATGCATGGTATCAGGAAGATACACCCTTGTTTGCTTCATTCGGAAACGAGTTTTCTCCTAGGCAAACTGGACGATACTCAGTAGCTGTTTCTGATACTGTCACTAAATGTACCACCCGCTC
>JAIXPV010000032.1 GCA_027486105.1 Runella sp.
TCCCGTTAAGCCCGATGTATTGGTGTTGGAGTATTTTCCGAATGATATTGAAAGAGCCGCCCGCGACGCCAAATTGACTTTGGCCGAGTTCAAGCCTTATGACGACATCAAACTCCCAGGAGTAGGGTCGTTGGTGATGCGCTTTTACCTGCCAAACTACATTTATTGGCAATTCCCACACATGCCACCCGCCTCGATTACGGACTTTGTTCAGAAATCATACACCGATACCACGATTCTGAATCCTCACTTGCGTGATTTACAGAAAATCGTGGACTACGCCCGTGCGCACAAAGCGCCGATGTACGTGGTGATGGTTCCGTTTTTACAAAATGTGGAGAAAAGCAATGGCTACACCAAACCCATCGAAGATTTCTTTACCAATCAGCAAATTCCGGTCGTTCGCCTGAGTGAACACATGGGGCCGATTCCACCCAAAGAGCGGATTGTGGGCAAGAATGATGGTCATGCCAGCGCCAAAGTAAATGCCGTTATTGCCGACAAGCTATTTGAACAAATGAAGGTTTCCATAAAATAAATCCCACAAATGTTCACTTTGTCTTAATGCGAAAATGTGTAAATTTGTGCTTAATTACATTTAATAACTGTTATAAACCATTCGTTTTGGTTGTTTTTTAGAGCGAAAACGTATATAAATAACTACAAACTTACCGAAGATGGATTTCTTAAAAGACTTATTTGCTTTCCTGAGTGAGCGGAAGAAGTGGTGGTTAGCTCCAATGATTATTCTTTTATTGATTATCGGCGTCATTATCGTCATTGGCGGAGGCTCAGCCGTAGCACCGTTTATTTATACATTATTTTAAGTATTAAGGAATCAGGAGCGAGAATTGAGCAGCTTAAGCACTGTAATTCTCGCTCCTCACTCCTCACCGCACGGGCGGCCCCGTCCTAACTCCTCAAAAAATGTCTGAAGCTGAAAAAAGTAAAGCCCAGTTAGTAATCGTTACAGGGCTGGTTATCTTTTCGTTTATTTTCAAATCTGCTGCCCTCTATTTGTTATATGCCGCTGGAATCGTGGGGGCTTTGAGTATTTTCGTTCCTGTTGTCGGTGATTTTATCGTCAAAGTTTGGTTCAAAATAGCCGAAGGGCTGGGGTGGTTTAACTCCCGAGTTATCCTTTCGATTATGTTTTACGTGTTTTTATGGCCTATCGCCATGTTGTATCGCCTTTCTACAAAGAATCCAATGGGCATCAAACGCCCAACTGGCAATAGCGTATATGTGGAACGTAATCATACCTATGTCAAAAAAGACATGGAGAATATTTGGTAGAAAAGAGATAGTCATTATCTCTTTTCCAAAAGCCACCAAATAGGCCGCCGACGTTTCTGGATTTGAAAATTGGCGGTCAGGTACACTCGAATATGCTCGATTGCCTCGTCCATGTCGTCTGTCACTTTGAGTAAATCTAAGTCTTTGGGCGAGATAGTGCCTTGGTCGGCCATCTTTTGTAACATTGAAATCATCGGTGTGTAGTATTCTTTACCAATGACAACCATCGGAAAGTTGTGAATGACCCCCGTTTGAATGAGCGTGAGTGTTTCAAACAGTTCGTCCATCGTACCTACCCCACCTGGCATAATTACAAAAGCGTAAGAGTACTTGACTAATAGCACTTTACGAATAAAGAAATACTTTATTTTTACCCACTTTTCCATATACGGGTTTTCTTTTTGCTCAAAAGGAAGCTGTATATTACAGCCCACCGAGCGCCCACCGCTTTCAAACGCCCCTCGGTTGGCCGCCTCCATGATGCCCGGCCCACCACCCGTCATGATGGTCAGTCCTAATTCCTGCGAAATCCGCCTCCCCAATACCCGGGCTTGCTCATAATAAATACTTCCTTCTTTGAATCGAGCGGAGCCAAAAACCGTTACACACGGCCCCACAAAATGCAAGGCCCGAATTCCCTTAAAAAATTCCCACACTACCTCCAACAAAAACACAAACTCAGACCGTCGACTCTTGGGACCTTCTAAAAAATAATATCCTTTGCGTTGGTCAATAAAAGGGCTTTGGGGTTGCTTATCAGTCATTGTCGGTAGTGTTTACAGAATAGTTTAGTAATTTTACGGTTGAATATGATGAAGTAAGTATGATTCAAATACAATCTTTTGTTTTCTCCCCTTTTGCCGAGAATACCTACGTCCTTTATGACGAAACCAAAGAGGCTGTCATTATTGACCCTGGCTGCCTGATGCAATCAGAAAAAGAAACCTTGGCGCGTTTTATCGAACAAAAAGGCCTAAAAGTAACAATGCTCCTTCAAACACACGCGCATTTAGACCATGTATTTGGTAGCGCGTATGTAAAGCGCAAATATGGCATAAAAATGTACATGCACAAAAACGAACTTCCAATTTTGGCGTCTGTCGAAAGTCGTTGCCATTTATGGGGAATCAGGGGATACGAGCCCGTCGAAGCCGATGCTTTTTTGGAGGAAGGAGATGTTGTAAAATTTGGTCATTCAATCCTTGAAATCCTATTTGTACCCGGCCACGCGCCAGGGCATTTGGCGTTTGTCAATCACGACCAACGTTTCATCATCGGGGGCGATGTTTTGTTTAAAGGAAGTGTTGGCCGCACTGATTTCCCACTCTGCGACCCTGCGGCTCTCCTGCGAAGCATCAAAACTAAATTTATGACCTTGGAAGATGATTATCAGGTATTTGCTGGGCACATGGAGCCTACGACCATCGGTCGGGAGCGCCGTACAAATCCCTTCCTTAACTGATTCGCAGGCTTACTTTATTTTACAAATCTCTATTACATCACGGCTATCCGTACCATCACTATGCGTCTTTTTACCATTCCAAACCTAATGACCTGCGGCAACCTTCTCTGTGGGTGTGTGGGGATAGTGTTTAGTTTTCGCGGAGATTTATTGCTTTCGGGGTATTTGATTCTGTTTGCGGCCATACTTGACTTTCTAGATGGTTTTGTGGCACGGTTGCTGAACCAATCGTCGCCCATCGGTAAAGAACTTGATTCATTGGCCGACGTGGTTACTTTTGGCGTGCTGCCTTCCATGATTATTTTTCAGTTATTGGAACGCAACACCACCTCTATTGACATTGGGGCCATGATGCTTTCGTTTAGTGCCTTTATTTTGGCGGTATTTTCGGGTTTACGTTTGGCAAAATTCAACATTGATACCCGCCAATCTGACTCATTTATTGGGGTGCCAACGCCCGCCAATGCTATTTTGGTAGCGTCGTTGCCGTTTATTCTGCGCAATCACCCCGAGTACGAGCCGTGGATTATCAATCAATCGGTTTTGGTAGGTTATACCCTCTTAATGTCGTATTTACTAATCTGTGAACTGCCGCTTTTGGCGTTCAAATTCAAGACATTGGGGTGGAAAGACAATCAAATCAAATATATTTTTATCCTTTTGGCGGTGATTTTACTGTTTTTGCTGAAATTTGCAGCCATTCCGCTAATAGTAGCGTTGTATATCCTACTGTCAGTGTTTCAACGAATTTTTAGATTTCACTAACGAGGACTTTGCCTATTGACTAAAATCCTACCGATTTGCCTCAATAAAGCTGCCTCTCAATCCATTTTAAATCACAAATTTCCTCATGAAATTCATCGCTGAAATCAACGTCATGCCGCAAAAAGAGATTTTGGACCCTCAGGGCAAAGCCGTCAAATTGGGTCTTCACAATTTGGGCATTGACGACGTGTCAGACGTTCGCATTGGCAAGCACATCACTATGGCCCTCGATGCCGACTCAGAAGCAGATGCACAACAACGCGTCGAAACTGCCTGCAGCAAATTATTGGCCAATATGATTATGGAAGACTATACATACACGTTGAAAGAAGGCTAGAAAAGGTTAGCTGTTAAGGAGTTAAGCACTCCTATCGATTTTTAACTCTTAACTGAAAAACCTTTAACTTCCCACAAAAATGCCTTATTCCAAAATTACAGGTTTAGGTTATTACGTCCCTGAAAAGGTAGTAACCAACGATGATTTGACCCAATTGATGGATACTTCCGACCAATGGATTCAGGAGCGCACCGGAATCCGTGAGCGGCGGTATTTTACCTACGGCAAAGAAACCAATTCGAGCATGGCCACCGCCGCATCGCGGCAGGCCCTCGAGCGGGCAGGTTTGCAACCAGCCGACGTAGAGATGATTGTCTACGCCACTATTACGCCCGACTATTTTTTTCCGGGATCGGCATTTTTGATGCAGCGAGAATTGGACCTGATCGGAATCCCGGTCGTTGATATTAGGGAGCAATGTTCGGGCTTCGTTTACGCCCTCTCCATTGCCGACCAGTTTATCAAAACGGGCATGTACAAAACCATATTGGTGGTAGGTGCCGAAATCCAATCCACTTGGACCGACAAAAGCACCAAAGGTCGTAACGTAGCCGTTATTTTTGGCGACGGTGCCGGAGCGGCGGTTGTACAGGCTACTGAAGACCCTACCCATCGGATTCTTTCTACGCACCTCCATGCCGATGGCCGTTTTGCCGAAGACCTCTACGTTAAAGACCCTGGCAGTAGCCGACCTACACGCGCGGCTACCAAAGAAATGATTGACGAAGGTGGTTTTGAAGTAGTAATGAACGGCAATGCGGTGTTCAAACATGCCGTGGTTCGCTTTGCAGAAGCCATTCGAGAAGCATTGGATACCAACGGCTACCAACCCGAAGATATTTCGCTGTTGGTACCGCATCAGGCCAATATTCGCATCAGCGAATACGTGCGCGACCAAATGAAACTGCGCGAAGACCAAGTTATCAGCAACATTCATAAATACGGCAACACCACCGCCGCGTCTATCCCCATTGCACTCACCGAAGCCTGGGAAGAAGGCCGCGTAAAAGACGGTGACCTTATTTGCCTCGCCGCTTTCGGTAGCGGTTTTACGTGGGCATCTGCGTTGATAAAATGGTAGTAAACCGTCGGGTAGTTAGTGGCAACCACCCGACGGTTATAAATTCTTCTGGTACCATACGCTAAGTCCTTGACAGTTTAAAAGGTTTTCACCAACTTGTAGTGACCTTAATGTCATGTACCATGAAAGCACATCATATCCGCCTGCTCCAATACGAATATTGGGCCAATTCGCGCATTATCGAAGCGCTCGAAAAACTCGACAATCCCCCCGAAAGAGCGGTTCTGCTCACGAGTCATATCCTTAACGCCCAAATGGTATGGTTTACCCGAATTGCAAACGACCATTTGGTGGTGGGGATTTGGGATTTATTGCCCGTTTCGTGGCTCAAAGAAACCTGCGACCACAGCTATCAAAAATGGGATAGCTACGTCAGAGACCTCGATGAAGCTGAATTTAATAAAATCATTAAGTACCAAAACACCAAAGGAGAATACTTCGAAACACCCCTCAGCGAGATTCTAACGCATTTGGGTCACCACGCCGCCTACCACCGAGGCCAAATTATCGACGCCCTAAAACCCGTACTTTATCCACTGCCGACGACGGATTATATTTTGTGGTTGAGGGAGTGAAATTATCACCCGAAATGATAATAAACACGCACATAAACTAAACTATTTATGGGAATAGTATGAAAAAGTTAGTTGTACAATTTTCATTTGAGAGAGACGCTTTTTGTATTCTTTTTTTGGAAATAATGTTATTCTCCTGTTTCCCTGCAAAATACATTAAACCCGATAACCATGTACCGGGGATTCGATTTACCCGTTTGCCAACCGGAACATCCAATATTTCAGGCTTCTACTTTCTCAACGAGAAAAAAGGATTTCTATGGACAATCTATGGCGAATATTACAAGACGGAAAATGGCGCACTAAGTTGGACAAAAACAAACAATAAAGTCTACGGATTGGTTTTTCGCAATGAAAAAACAGGTTTTGGATTCTCTCAATTATCCGATAAAAAGTTATTGGTAAAAACAGAAGATGGTGGCGAAACATGGCAACCTATCTATGAAGTACCGCCCCACTCAAGTTGCTCAAATATATCAATTGATGAACAGAAAAGAGTTTTATTTTTTATTAACAATACCTCCGTCACAGCGCAAAATACAAGGCACGAATCAACTTTATTGTATTCGGAAGATGAAGGAATCAATTGGAGAATGGAGAAGTATGACAGCTTAAATATTTTCTCCCTTGACTTTGCCGAAAAAAATATTGGATTTGCGACTGGTCCATCCAATAAAAATCGGGTAATTTTAAAAACATTGGACGGCGGAAAGTCATGGAAACCTCTTGATTTATCTTCGCTGGGAATTTCTGGTGTCTATTCAATTCGATTTCATCAAGAAATAGGGGTGATTGACAATGCATGGAAAACCAACGATAAAGGACAAACATGGAAAAAAATGGGCAGATTAACTGCAGATGGGGATGTCCACTTTATTGATTCAAAAAAAGGCTATGCATTTGGCAGTGGTAAAATATCTAAAGTGAGTAGGAAATCTGATATGCTCCAAACCTACGCTTCGGTATCATATACAGGAGACGGAGGCGCTACTTGGAATACGAATGATAAAATTTCAATCATCCCGCCAATTACACAAGTCTTTTTTATAAATGATGCCTTAGCTTTCGGAATTGCTTTCAGTGAAGACTATTATAAAGGTGAATTGATAAGAATAGATATAACAAACAAGTAACCTCAAATGCCAACCCTTAACCGTCGCGATGTACTCAAAACTCTTGGTCTGACCGCCGGGGCAGCCGCCCTGACCCCGACCGCCCAAGCCAACGAAATCAGGGAAATAACTTTCCCTGAAAACCCCGATTATATTCCACTCGCTCAGCCCATTACAGCCATTGTGTTGGGGGCAGGAAATCGCGGCAATGTGTATGGACGCTACGCCGTGGCTTACCCCAACGACGTAAAAATGGTGGGCGTGGCCGAGCCGAACGAATTTCGGAATGAGCGCTTCGCCAAAACACACGGTATTGAAGCCCCGCATCGCTTTAATACGTGGGAAGATGTGTTTAAAGTACCCAAATTTGCCGATGCTGTCATCATTTCTACGCCCGATACCCTCCACTACGGGCCTGCCATAAAAGCGCTGGAAATGGGGTATAATATATTGCTTGAAAAGCCTATTTCACCCTCCATGCAGGAGTGTCTAGATATTTTGGCGGCCACAAAGAAATCAAAAAGCATTATTGCGGTATGTCACGTATTGCGCTATACGGCATATTTTCGTAAGTTGAAAGAACTTTGCGCTTCGGGCACTTTGGGCGAAATGATCAGTATCAACAACCTAGAAGGCATCGAGCACGTACACATGGCGCACTCGTACGTGCGGGGCAATTGGCACGAATCCGAAAAGACGAATCCTATTATCTTGGCAAAATCAAGCCATGATTTAGACATCATGCGCTGGATTGCCAATACACCTGCCAAAACGGTGTCGGCCTACGGGAACCTTAAATGGTTTAAACTCGAAAACGCCCCCGCTGGTAGCACCGAGCGCTGCGTAGAAGGCTGTAAAGTGGAGCGCGAATGTCCTTTCTCAGCCATCAAAGTATATTACGAACAGAAAAAACGCATCCACGTACTAGACGTTCCCGAAGACCCAACCTTGCAAGGCCCCGCCATTTTGGAACGACTCAAAACCTCCAACTATGGCCGCTGTGTGTACCGTATGAACAATGACCAGCCCGACCATTACACCAGTATTTTTCAATTTGGGAACGGCATCTTAGCCACTTTCGGATTGGAAGCCTTTACGGCTTGGGAAGCGCGCAAAACCCGTATTATGTTTAGCATGGGGGAAATTGAGGGCGATAATGATTTAATCAAAGTAACCGATTTTCGTACCAAAGAAGTCACCATTTGGAAAGCCAGTGCCCAAAAAGAATTTAACAACTCGGGCCACGGTGGCGGTGACTACGGACTAATGCAGAATTTTGTGCAGGCCGTGGCACAAAATAATCGAGCGTTATTGACCTCAACCATCGAGGCCTCCATTGAAAGCCATGTGATGGGTTTTATGGCCGAAGCCAGCCGTAAAAACGGCAAATCGATGGACATAAAATTGGGCTAATTCCCAAAGAAAAAGGCGTCTGACGGTTTAGAACCGTCGGACGACTAACATTTTCAGTAAAAACCGTCGGACGCTTTTTTTATAAACTCAGCATATCCTTAAATCGAATGGCTTGCCGACGAGATATTTCGATTTTTTCGCCGCTTCCGCGCAACGTCACCAACAATCCACCCGAAAACCAGGGTTCGATTTTTTCAATCCACTGCAAGTTAATGATGTGCTTGCGGTTGGCCCTGAAAAAAGAAATCGGGTCCAAACGTTCTTCAAGGGCGTTCAATGACTTGAGAACGAGCGGCTTTTGATCATCAAAATGCAGGCGAACATAGTTGCCCATTGATTCAAAAAGACGAACTTTTCCGAGCTTGACAAACCAGCATTTTTCACCGTCTTTGATGAAAACTTGGTCATTTTCGCCCAACATTTTGCGTTCCGAAATCGAATCATGGTCGTGTTTGCGGTCAAATTCTTCAAACACCCGATGAACGGCTTCGCTCAATCTGGGAAGGTCGATGGGTTTGAGGATGTAATCTAACGCATTGTATTCAAAGGCTTTGAGGGCGTATTCGTCGTAAGCAGTGGTAAAAATCACCTCCGGAATGGTGTCATCTTCCAATGCTTCCAAGAGTTCAAAACCGTTTTTGCCTGGCATCTGAATATCCAAAAATAATAGGTCAGGACGGAGTTCATTCACCATTTTGATGGCCTCATCGGCATTGGCCGCTTCTCCAACGACTTCAATTTTGGGGAAATTTTCGAGCAAACGGCGCAGCTCATTGCGAGCGAGCCTTTCATCGTCAATAATAAGGGCTTTCATTAGCTGATGTTTAGGGTGGTTTAGACGTTAGGTGATGATATTTTTATGATTGACTTTTTAAAATGGGTTTGGCAGAAGTATTCCGAAAGACGCCTTCGGTCTGAGTAGGCAAAATAACTTCCGCTCTAACGACATCTTCTGACTCCTGAAATATTCTGAACCTTGCTGAATCGTCCCCGTAAATTAATTGCAGACGACGCTCAGTATTGGCCAAACCAAACCCGCTGGCCTCTTTGTGTTTTTCCAGATCGTTGTCTTTTTTAACCAACGTTCCCGTATTGCGAATGTGAATATGCACATAATTGCCATCCAAAAAAGAGGTCACCTGCACAAATCCACCACTAACCGCTTTCTGAACTCCGTGTTTGATAGCGTTTTCGACCAGTGTCTGGAGCATCATCGGCGGTACTTGTAGATAGAGGGTTTTGGGGTCAATGTGAAAATCCGCCATTAAACGGTCCTCATAACGGACTTTTTCGAGCGCTAAATAATCTTCAACCGTTTTTAATTCTTCGCGTAATTCAACCGTTTTTCGGCGGTCGGCCAGTAGCGAGTTACGTAAAATATTGGATAATTGAGTGACGCTCTGCTGCGCTTTTGAAGGGTCTTCAGACACCAACGCCCGAATAGAATTGAGCGCATTGAATACAAAATGAGGGTTTAGTTGCGAACGCAGGATTTTGGCCTCTGTTTCTTTTACCGACGTTTTGAGCAGAATTTTCTCAATTTCGGTATCTCTCATGCTTTCTACGTAGTGGTAAATGGTGTAGCTCAACACCCACATAAACATACTCTTGCTCCACGAAAGCCAAAGCGAAAAAAATATATAAGGCTGACTTCTAACTACTTCCTTAAAAGTATGAATATCTATCGGGAAGTTCATGAGCGTCATAATCAAGCCCAAAAGTAACCCAGACAGTATCACTCGTGGGACCAATTTATACAAGGGTTGCGCAACCCAGTTACGTTCACGAACCACCAAACGATAGAAATGGGTGAGTAAAATGCAGACCAAAATACTGGCAATTGCAAAGTAGAACATCTCCCACGTAAATTCGTCTTCGAGGCTATAAACCCAAAGTTCATAAAACATGAGCGCCGTCCAACTGCCTACTTGACAAGCCCAATATATTCTTTTTTTCGACATTCGAGCAAATTAGCTAATTTTGTACTGGATATTCAATTATATACTCACCCATGCAAGTTATCAAAAAATCCATCGATGGACTGTTGGAAATTATACCAACGGTTTATAAAGATGAAAGAGGGTCTTTTTTCGAGAACTACAATCGTCA
>JAIXPV010000271.1 GCA_027486105.1 Runella sp.
GATAAACCTTCGGTAGTGGGTGTCAATACCAACGCCACCCCTGGCTGGCTGTTTGGCTTAGCGGCTGCATCGTAACGCTTTCCGTAAAGCTGCACCAAATTAAAATAAGCCCATCCACGAAGCGCCAATGCCTCTCCCTTCAACCGGTCTTTGTCGGTCTGCGGGCCTACTGCCTTATCAATGTTGGCGATGGCAATGTTAGCGTTACCAATGACCCGATAATACATTTGATAAGGGAAACGAGTCACGGTGTTGACATCGGAGCGGTGAGCGGTCCAGCGAGTTTCTCCAACGTGCCAGCTAGCCGCGGTTGTTCCAATGACCATATCTTCGCCCATATGATCCAAAATAATCATCATGGCAGGATGGCCCGAGTGCCCCTGAGAATCAAGGTATCTAACAATAAGCGCGCGATAGATGCCATTAATGGCCGCAGCGGCGTTTTTGGTGGTGGCATAGGCCGAGGCCGCATCAACGCTGGCCGTGGGAGCAGTGTCTAAATAGGTGTTTTCGCACGATGTAGCAAACATGCTAAAAACGGCTACTAATACGATTAAAAATCTATTTTTCATGAGTGTGTTGATGTTAAATTGAGAATGAAATACCCATCACCAGCGATTTTGCCGTACTGTAAACGTTGCTGGTAGTACCGCCAAAGTTTTGTTGAACGTTCATACCGCTCCGGCGAGATTTAATAAAGAAGTTTTCGCCGCTCACGTAAACCTGAGCGTTTTGAATATACAGCTTCTGGGCAACCAGTTTTGGGATAGTGTAAGAAAACGTTACCGAGCGAATGTTGAGGTAACTAGCATCAATCAGCCAACGGCTAGAGGCGGCATTAAAATCAACGGTACGACCTGCGTCCATTCTTGGAACATCAGTCACGTCGCCTGGATTTTGCCATCTTTTCAAAATGTCAACGTGTTTGGCATTGTGATATCCAGAACCCATCAAACTTGCGTAGGCATCGTCATAGATTTTACCACCGATTTGGTACACTACCAACGCCGACAATCCAAAGCCTTTATATCTAATTGTATTTGTAAAACCACCCGTCAATTTAGGAATCGAACTACCATGATAGCCAAAGCGCGCATTGTTTACGTTGGTTGTGACGGTGTCACCTTTTTCAGTAATACTAGAGTTGGCCGCTTGGAAACTTACTGCTCTGTAAAGAGCTTCGCCAGTGGTAGAATTCACACCCATGTACTCTCTCAACCAAAAATCATAAAGGGATTTTCCTTCTTTGAGTTTCTTCGTACCGTCAATGATTTCGGGGCTTTCGGTTGGCATTTTGGTGATTTGATTTTTCAGTCTAGTGGCGTTCAGGTCAATCGTCCATGAAAAGTCTCTGCTTCTGAAAGGAACCAAGCTCAATTCTACCTCAATACCTTTGTTGTACATAGTACCAATATTTCTGGTGACGGTTGTAATTCCCGACGACAAAGGCAACGGCACATCAAAAATCAAGTTTGAAGAACGGCGATCAAAGTACTCAATGGTACCCGAAATGCGATTTTTCAACAAGCCAAATTCCAAAGCTATGTCAAATGCATTGCTAGATTCCCACTCAAGTTGGGTATTGCCCAAGCTTGACTGCAGAATCCCCGCCTCGGTTGCGTTGTTCCATCCGAGTGCATACAGGGGCTGCCATGCATAGTTACTGATACCCCCATCGTTACCTGTTTGGCCATACGACCCTCTCAACTTGAGCATACTCAATGCTGGAATGGCCTTGATAAAATTTTCTTGATCTAGGCGCCATGCACCACTAACTGAATAAAAAGTACCCCAGCGAACATCCTTATAAAACTTACTAGAGCCGTCTCTCCGGGCCGAAACCGACAAGAAATACTTTTGGTTATAGTCATAATTTACCCTTGAGAAAAAGCCTTCCACTCTACGTATATTATACTGTGAGTTCAGGTTGGTAGTGGTCGTAAAATTTACGAGCTCATAATTACCATCCAAAATTTGTTGCGAACGTGAACCCGTCAGGTTGTTGTCGGTTGCGTTGTAATTTTCGTGTCCTACCAATGCTTCGATGCCGTGGCTTCCAAACGTTTTGGTGTAATTCAACAACTGCGACAGGTTATAGCTCGTCACGTTCTGAAACTCGTGAGTAGCTCTACCCGCAGGTGCACCATCCCCAATTTCAGGGTTTCCAAAGACCACGTCATTCCGGTTGGTGATATCAGCACCTACGTTGGCAGTAAATTTGAAATTTTTCAGGAAGGACAATTCCGCATACGCCCGACCACCTAGTACATTCCGACGGAAGTAGTTTTGGTTTAGCAACGTTTCAGAAATGGCATGACGACCACCGTTTTGTGGACGGTTTGGAAGGCCCAAGGCGCTCAGGTTACCGTAATCCCATCTTCTGTTGCCGTTTTCAAGCGTTAAGAAAGACGAAGGATTTGCGGGGTCAAAGGCATAAATGGGATAAATAGGGGCCATTCCTCTTGAGAAAAAGAAAGGGTTTACAAACGACGTGTTGCCATCGGCATCTGCCAAGTTGGACTTAGTGATTGTAGCGGCAAGATTAGCCCCTGTTTTAAACCAAGGCTTCATTTGGTTATTAACGCTCAAACGCGCCGTATAACGCTCATAATCAGAACGAATCAAAAATCCTTTATCGCTCAAATACGACAAAGAAAGGAAGTAGTCTGATGTAGTACCCGAACCCGAGAAATTAAGGCTTATTTCATCCCGATTTCCTTGGCGCATCAGTGGTTTTTCCCAGTTCAAATCATCGGCGCTGTAAATCATCGACGCACTTGGGTTGAGTTTTCCGTCCGTGCCTACCAATTGCGCAAACGGTACATTATATACATTGTACCCAACAACCGCCCCCAAACCCGAAGAAGCATTGGCGCTGGCCGTAGCCATCGGAATAGGATTGGCCGCCCGATAAGCAAAGTTGTTACGGTTTGCTTCCCACATCAGAGGATAGTAATCGGCTGGCCCAACTCTGTCATATTCAGGCAATGCTCGGGTACTAAATCCTTTGGTATATTTTACATTGATGTTATTCTGACCTTTTTGACCTTTTTTGGTCGTAATCATCACCACGCCGTTGGCTGCCCGCGCTCCGTAGAGTGCAGTAGAGGCGGCATCTTTGAGGATTGTGATGGTCTCGATATCGTCCGTGCTAATGTTGGCAATGTCGGCACTGTAAGGAATACCATCTACCACATAAAGAGGGGCATTAGAAGAAGAAATAGAGCCAAAACCCCGGATACGAATATCAGGTGCCGCACCAGGCTGACCGCTACCTGCCGTAGCCTGTACCCCAGCCGACGAACCCGCAAGGGCTTGTCCCACGTTGGTGATGGGGCGAGGCCCTAATTTTTCGGCATCAATTTTAGCAGCCGAACCCGTAAAAGACGTCTTTTTGGCGGTACCAAACGTGGTCACAACCACCTCTTCGAGATTTGATGCATCAGGAAGCAACTTTACATTGAGTGTAGTTTGGTTACCGACGATTATTTCTTGTCCGGTAAACCCAACATAACTGAACAACAAACGTGCGTTGGCAGGAACGTTGATTTTGAAGTTCCCTTCGGCATCAGTGTTTGTACCGCGAGTGGTGCCTTTGATAATAATGTTTACACCCGGCAGTGCAGAACCATCATCGGCAATAACTTTTCCTGTGATTGATTTTTCTTGGGCAATTACAGAATTGCCCGCTATCCCCCCCCAAAGGAGGAGAAAGAGCAGTAAAGCTTTTCTCATTGTGATTTAGTTAGGTGATAAAGTGATGTTAAATTGGAGTTTCTGGTGTGAAAAACCGCGCAATTTTAACTAATAAATTCCAATTGCAGGTATTTTTGTTTACTTTTTTGGCTTTTTATCGTACCTAACAAAGTTGTGAGTGATTTTAAAGAGTAGGGCCTGACCATGAAGGCACACGATATTTACATTGCCTAACAACTATTTAATTTACAATTATATAACTCCGAAGATAAAAGCAACACAGGTGGTTATTAGGCATTATTTTGGTTCTTACTCACCGCTTAAATTCGTTTTTTTGAATCCCTCACTCTTTCACACAGACCTTATTTCCCAACAAATTCTGGGTATAGGCATTTTTGTGCCAAAGTAGTACTATTTTGAGATACAACGCTATACTTGTGTTGCCAACAGCGCCAGCCAAGCATCTTTTACTTTACCCTCAAAGAGCATTTTTTTTGCTAATTGGATGAAGTCTTTCTCCAAATTTTCATTTTTAAAACGCTCTACTTCATCCCCCTGCGGCAATCTCTCTATATTGCCCAAACGTCCCAGTTCATTTCCCGTGAACAATGGATTCATTTTTATAAAATCAGGAATTGAATCAACGCCGATGCCTTTTTGGGTACTAGGCTTCGGAATCTCAAATAAGGCATCACCCGAAGCACGGGCGTACCAATCGCCACCCATGCGAGCCACCCAGTCGGTTTTTCGTTGGTCAATGCGGCCGTTTTCGTCGAGAATATCTTCCGAAAAATGCGCTAAAATCACCTCACAAATGATTAAGTTAGCGGCACCACCTTCTTCGCCTAGCGAAACAATTTGCTTGACTTTACACTCAAAAACGGCTTTCGACTCCCCTACCCGCGGTGGTTTTACCAGTTGGGAAGGCACCTCCGTAAAACCCGCTTTCACAAACTCATTAGTGCCTTTTGGGTACTCACAACTCGCCAACGACATCTGCTCAACCATGGCATAATCAACCATATTAATCACCACTTCATCCACTTCTTGTACGTTTTCGAAAGTATGTTTATTGGTGGCATCGCGTACGCGGCGATTGGGCGAAAAAATAAGTGTAGGGGGTTTGGTACCAAATAAATTAAAAAAACTAAAAGGGCTTAAATTAACGTTGCCGTCTTTATCGACCGTACTGGCAAAAGCAATCGGACGGGGTGCCACCGCTCCCTGCAAATAATGATGAATGACGGGAACCGAGACGTCTTTCGGATTGATGGTAAGCATGGTAATGAAGGTTATTTTGCTGGCAAGATAGTCGTTTTTACTTCTCCAAACCCTACCCTAATTTCACCTTTTTGTGCAAAACCCCGAATGATAATCGTGTCGTAATCTTCCACAAACTTGCGTACCAAACCATTGGGAAGCACAATCGGATTTTTTCCTCCCCACGTCAATTCCAACAATGACCCAAAACTATCAGGTTCTTTGCCCGAAATCGTACCCGAAGCAAGCATATCTCCTACGTTGAGGTTACACCCATTAACGGTATGATGCGCAATCTGCTGGGCTACCGTCCAGTACATATTTTTGAAATTAGAACGGCAAAGTAAAAATTCTTGATTTTCGTTTTCAGACTTTGGCTGAATATACACTTCCAGTGTCACGTCAAAGTTTTGAAGTTTCTTACCTTTTAGATAAGGCAATACTTCAGGGTTTTGTTCGGGAGCAGGTATTCTAAAGGGCTCCAGCGCTTCCATCGTAACAACCCAAGCAGAAACCGAAGAAAAAAAGTTTTTTGCCAAAAACGGCCCCAACGGCACATATTCCCACTTCTGAATATCACGCGCCGACCAGTCGTTGAATAACAAAAAACCAAAAACGTGCTCTTCCGCTTCATCAACCGAAATAGAATCACCGATTTCGTTACCCGCGCCAATGATGGTGGCCATTTCTAGCTCAATGTCAAGGCGTTTGGTCGGGCCAAAAATCGGTGGTTGGGTCTCGTCGGGGCAAGTTTGTCCCTTAGGACGGTGGAAATTGGTCCCCGACACAAAAATCGACGACGCCCGACCGTGGTACGCCACTGGCAAATGTTTCCAATTGGGCAATAACGCATTTTGTGGGTCGCGAAACATGGCTCCGACGTTAAAAGCGTGTTGCTCACTCGAATAAAAATCGGTGTAGTCACCCACTTTAACGGGTAAATGTAAAATAGCGTCTTTCTGCGGAATCAGAATATCGGTGACAAAGCCTTTGAAAGGGCTACAGGGGTCTTCAAAAATTTGCTGTAACACCTGCCTTACTCCTACCCGAACCGCCTTACCCGCCGCCATAAAGTCGTTGAGAAACTCCTTTTGAAAGACGTTTTTATCAAAATCAATACCACCAAAAGCGCCTAAATCAGCCAGTTTGGTCATGTCAATAATCCAAGGGCCAAGCGCTACCCCGACTCTTTTGGGCGTTTTGGGCGTTGAGAAAATACCAAAAGGCAAATTATGAATCGAAAAATCGGAGTTTTTATCAATGGAAAGCCACATAAAGTGATGGTCTTGAAAGGGTGAATAAGGATAAAAATGGCAAAAATTAGGCTAACCAACTCTTGTAATATACGCCATCATCAATTTTGAGAGCTTCTTCGGTCAGCATCAACGGCCTAAATGTATCAATCATGACGGCGAGCTCGATTGTTTCTTTTTTACCAATACTCCGCTCATAGGCACCTGGCGCGGGGCCATGCGGAATACCGCCCGGATGGAGTGTGATATGCCCCTGCTCAATGTTGTTTCGACTCATAAAATCCCCATCTACGTAATAAATCACCTCATCGGAGTCGATATTGGAGTGATTGTAGGGTGCGGGGATTGCCTTGGGATGGTAGTCATACAGCCGCGGGCAAAACGAGCACACCACAAACGCGCTCGTCTCGAAGGTCTGATGTACAGGCGGCGGTTGATGAATACGCCCCGTAATAGGCTCAAAATTATGAATCGAAAAGCCGTAAGGAAAATTGTAACCATCCCACCCAACCACGTCAAAAGGGTGCGTAGGGTAGAGCATTTCGTAGATTTTGCCCTGTTTTTTGATTTTCATTACAAAATCTCCCGCTTCATCGTGGGTTTCGAGTTCTTCGGGAAGTTTATAATCACGCTCACAGTAGGGCGAATGTTCGAGCAACTGTCCAAACCAATTTCGGTACCGCTTGGGCGTATAAATCGGATGAAACGACTCAGTAATCAGTAACCGATTATCTTCAGAATCAAACTCAATTTGATAAATAATCCCCCGGGGAATGACCAGATAATCACCGTATTCAAACGGAATATTTCCGAGTTGAGTGCGCAGTTTCCCCGAACCTCGGTGGATAAACAACAACTCATCGGCATCGGCATTTTTGTAGAAATACGAGGTCAACGACACGCGCGGTGCTGCCAGACTGATGTGCACATCGCCGTTGACCAAAAGCCTTGTTCGGCTTTCTAGATAATCTTCTTTGGGGGGTACGTCAAAGCCTTTCAGCAGCCGCGCTTTAATTCCCTTTTCGACGGCAATTTTAGGAGAAACATCTGTTTCTGACAAAATTTCTTTGACCATCGTGGGCCGATGCACATGGTACATCAACGACGCCATGCCGTCGAAGCCGACGGTGCCAAACAGTTGTTCGTAGTATAAACCTCCATCAGGCTTCTCAAATTGGGTGTGCCGTTTGGGAGGTATTTTGCCGAGTTTATGGTAAATAGGCATGACTATTCTTGATAAGATACAAAAAAGTGTGCGCTAAATTACAAATTTAAAATGTCAAGGCAATAGTTGCTTTAACAAATGAATAATAATCTACGCCATCAACCCCTGACGAACAAGTATTTACTTTGATACTTACCCTTGCAAATTATAAATCAAGTTTTAAATTTTTAGGGATGTACACTATCGTTTTTCCAAAATATTTGCAAAACCTTAGCTCTACTATAAAGGCTAATGATTTAAATTGAGTATAACCATCAAACAAATGTTTTTATAATCTAACGCCATATCTTAGAATCCCAAAAAGCACCCCAACCCCCATGCAACAACGAAATTATGCAAATGCCGCATTTGGCTATTCGCTTTGCCTCATTGCGCTTTTTTCCCTCGCCCTCCAAGCCCAAACCCTCCGCCCACCAGCCTACCCCCTCATTACCCACGACCCTTATTTTAGCATTTGGTCGGAGGGTGACCGCCTTACGGATGTGGCTACTACCCACTGGACAAGCAAGCCGCAATCAATGGAAGGGATTGTGCGTGTAGATGGCAAAGCTTATCAATTTATGGGGGCAACACCGATTCAATATAAATCCGTTTTATCCACGGGGGCCGATGCCAACGTTTCGGTCAGATATACCTTTGAGAAGCCCAGCGAAAGCTGGAAAGAAGGTAATTTTGACGATGCTAAATGGCAAACGGGGCGGCTTCCGTTCGGTTCGCACACCGACCGCAGCTATCTTTCTTGGACCAAAGGTGGGGTCTGGATTCGGCGCACGTTTGATTGGGACGGCCAAACCGACCCAAGCGCCCTCCGACTAATGCTGGCCTACAACGACGAAGTAGAAGTGTTTCTCAACGGTATTCCCCTCTATGAACATCACAGCGTAGCCGAAGATTACCGTCCGTACACTATTCCCGCCAAAGCCCTGCAAACATTAAAAAAAGGCAAAAACCTGTTGACGATTTATGCACTGCACACCAGCGGAAATGCCTTTATTGACGCAGGCCTTGCCCAAGAAATTAAAGCCGATCCGCTTCCGTTGGCCGAGCAAACCAAGGCCGAACTTACCGCTACCAAAACAACATATAGCTTCAAGGCAGGAGGTATAAACCTGACAGTCAGCTTTTTGTCCCCTCTTTTATTAAACGACCTTGAAGTTACGGCCCGGCCCGTCAGCTACATTACCTATTCGGTACAATCCAACGATGCCAAACCCCACGACGTACAATTATTTACGGGAATGGCGGGCACCGTTGCCACCAACTTACCCAATCAAGAAGTAGTGACAAACAACGGTAAAGCAGCCAACCTTCACTGGCTATCTATCGGCACCAAAGAGCAACCGTTGCTCAAGAAAAAAGGTGATGATGTACGCATTGACTGGGGTTATGCCTACTTAGCGGTTCCTCAAAATGGCCAAACCCAGCTCGCAAGCGGTGCATTTAGGACGCTGAAAGAAAACTTTGTTAGCAATCAAACCTCATCGATGGCGGTTGCTGCGGGTACGGCTACCGACATGGCCGTGAGTGCAGTTGTTAACGTTGGAAAAGTAGAAAACACGCTTAAAACAAGTCATTTGCTCGTGGCATACGATGACGTATACTCGGTTCAGTATTTTGGCACAAACTTGCGCCCATGGTGGAATCGGACGGGTAAAGTGACCATCGAACAACTCTTGACATTGGCCGAAAAAGAGTATTCCGCTATTCAAACAAAATGTGCAGCATTCGATAAAACCATTGAAAACGACGCGTTCAAAGTGGGCGGCAAACAATACGCCGAACTCTGCAACTTAGCCTATCGGCAAGCCATTGCGGCCCACAAAATAGTGGCCAAACCCAACGGTGAGCTACTGTTTTTCTCAAAAGAAAACTTTTCGAATGGTTCCATCGGCACCGTAGATGTGACGTACCCTTCTGCTCCGTTGTTTTTGGCGTACAATATCGAGTTGATGAAAGGGATGTTGCGCCCCATCTTCGATTATAGCGAAAGCGGTCAATGGACCAAGCCCTTCCCCGCTCATGATGTGGGCACGTATCCGTTGGCCAACGGTCAAACTTACCCCGAAGACATGCCCGTGGAAGAAGGTGGCAATATGCTCCTGCTTACGGCCGCCGTCGCCGCTGCTGAAGGGAACGCAGATTTTGCCAAACAACACTGGAAAACGCTCTCTACTTGGGTGGAATTTCTCGAAAGGGATGGTTTTGACCCTGCCAATCAGCTTTGTACCGACGATTTTGCGGGGCATTTGGCCCGAAACGCCAACCTTTCCATCAAAGCAATCTTGGGGATTGCCGCTTACGGTCAGCTTGCTCAGAAAATTGGAGACACCGCTACCAGCAAGAAATACCTCGACTTGGCCCGCAGCCTAGCCGCGCGTTGGCAAACAATGGCCGATGTGGGAGACCACTACGCCTTGACGTTCGACAAGGGCAATACATGGTCACAGAAGTACAATTTGGTGTGGGACAAGCTGTTGAAATTTAACGTTTTCCCCCCTTCGGTGGCGGAGAAGGAAATTAAGTATTATCTCAAAATGCAGCAACCCTACGGGCTGCCGCTCGACAGTCGCAAGACCTATACCAAATCTGACTGGATTTTGTGGACGGCCGTACTGGCGCAATCGCCCGCTGATTTTCAATCATTGATGCAGCCGGTGTGGAAATTTGCCAACGAAACCCAACCCCGCACCCCTCTCACCGATTGGCACGAAACCCTCAATGCCAAGCGTGTAGGATTCACCGCCCGCTCGGTCGTGGGAGGATATTATATGAAAGTGTTAGAGGAAAAACTGGCTAAGAAGCAGAAGAAGTAAAAGCTACAACCTTTGGGCTGTGTCTCCATTGCTCCTTTCTTTTTCCACGGTTTTACAAAAACAAAAAAGTGGTCAGCAAAACTTGCTGACCACTAGAAACAATTAAACCCACTAAACAAATATCCTACGTTTAGGCACTTACTGGAACGGGCACCGTCTTATTTCTTATCGTATTCTCAAACTGATTTAACTCCTCTTTCATTTCTTCCAGATAACGTTCCGCTTCGTTTTTGAGAGAAGGAATGAGTTCTTTGTAGTATGCAACGCCTTGCAAAAGATTGTTTTGAAAGAGTTGCAGATAGCGCACCTTTTTGGTGGTTAGATTGTCTGCACTTTTCTTCAACTCATCGTCAAAATATTTTACGTACATTCTTAATTCATTCACAAACAGGTTGGAACGCTTCACGGAGTTGAGCAAATTCAGGCGCCCATAAATGTGGTCAACCATCTGCTGCAACGTAAACACCCCCGAGAA
>JAIXPV010000177.1 GCA_027486105.1 Runella sp.
CATGCCGTCGTTGAGGTTGTTGATTAAACCCGCTTGAGTGATGGCGCTCAATGATTTATGCCGAAAAGTAGTATCCCAAAACGGACTTCTTAGCGTTGGGGTACTACTTTTTTGGTTTTCCTTAGAAACATGCTGACGGGTATCTTTGACTAACAATAAAGTTAGCACTAAACCCACGGTGGCAAATCCAATACCCAAGTAAAAAGGATACGGTCTAACTCTATAAAGCTCAGATATATAGCCCGTTAGGAAGGCCACTAACCCTACCGAAAGATAACCCGCAAATTCGTTGATGCCGACCGCGAGTCCCCGATTTTTGTCGCCGACGAGGTCAATTTTCATCATCACCGCTGCACTCCAACTCAATCCCTGATTTATACCTAACAGGACATTGCCTAGCACAATCCACGACCAACTCGGTGCATAAATTAGAATAAACGGCACAGGCAAGGCAAACAGCCACCCAATCACCAATAACCTTTTTCGTCCCAGCGAGTTGGCGAGTTTACCCGTAAAATAGTTTACAATGGATTTGGTAATGCCAAACGTAACGATGAATGATAAAAGCGCGGTTTTGGAAGCGATGCCAAATTCTTGTTCGGCGAGTTGCGGCAGAATCGAGCGTTCAAGCCCAATCATGCCGCCCACAAAGGCATTGACGATGACCAAAAGGGCAAACTGCCGCCAGTTTTCTTTGAGTCCTAATTGAATAGTTTTCATAGGGGAATGTTAATTTCCCCACAAAGGTCAGCCTCCTGAAAACGCATTCCTTTTACATTTGTTAAATAATCGAAACACCAACGTGGTTATTTGAGGGTGGCGCGAATTCGGCTGAGGCTTACTTGGGTGATGCCAAGAAACGACGCAATGTATTTGAGCGGTACGCGTCGTAGGAGGTCGGGGGCTTCGTGCAGCAGGGTAGAATAGCGTTCTTCGGCGGTATGAAATTGCAGACTTTCCATGCGATTGACGGTTTCGACGTAGCCCTTTTCGAAGATTTTCCGAAAGAGACGCTCAATGGACGGGTGAATATCGTAGAGCTTGAAAAGTTGGGTTGCGTTGATGGCAATAAGCTCGGCATCTTCTACGATTTGGATGGCCTTGCGCGACGGTTTGGTCGTAAAAAGACTCTCTACGCGGGCAATAATGCTATTTTCAAAGGAGAACGACTCCGTGATGTCGATGCCATCTTTGTAATAATAAATGCGCGCAATGCCCTTTTTTACAAAGTAAATGGTGCGGCAGGTATGCCCGATTGGCTGTAATTCTTCGTTTTTTTTGAGATGAATCACCGAGCATATTTCCCGAATAGCTTCCTGTGCCTTGGTTGGTAATGGTTGAAATTGGGCAAAAAAACGAAAAAGTGTATCCATTGTGTAAAGATAATGGAAGAGGCCAAATGTGTAACCAACGAAGGATTGGAACCACTATTGGAGGGGTGCTTATGAGACCGTAAAATAGAAAAATAAGCACTTTTTTGGGTACAAGAAGTAGATAAATGAGTGGGTGGGTGTTTTATTTTTAAATAAAAGCGATTCTAACGTTTATTATTATTTCACGATGAAAGAAGTTAATACCCCACGACCCAAAAACAGATTAGGGCTTTTGAATTTGCTGGTGGTTGTGCTTTCCATTTATGTCTTAGGCGCCCTGACCATTGATACGGTTTATGTATTGCCCAAAGAAACATCGTTGCTGTTGAACTACATCGACAATACCATTTGCGTTTTTTTCTTTGTGGAATTCTGCATTCGGTTTTATCAGGCCGAAAACAAACGAAAGTTTATGCGTTGGGGTTGGATTGATCTCATTTCTAGCATTCCGATGGTTGATTTTCTGCGCGCCGGACGGCTCTTGCGGCTCATTAGATTGCTGCGTCTTATTCGTGCTTTTCGGTCTATTCATCAGTTGCTTCACCACCTTTTTCACAACAAAGCGCAGGGCGCGTTCACTTCCGTTTCCATTCTTGCGGTTTTGCTCATTATTTTTTCGGCTATCGGCATTTTGCAGGTTGAAAAAGACCCCAATAGTAACATCAAAACCGCTGAAGATGCCCTTTGGTGGGCGTATGTTACCATCACAACCGTAGGCTACGGTGATAAATACCCCGTCACGACCGAGGGGCGACTGATTGCTGTGGTTTTAATGACTGGAGGGGTAGGGCTTTTCGGAACATTTACGGCCTACGTTGCATCATGGTTTGTCATTCATCCTACGGATAAAGAACAAGAAAAGTAAGTACCGAAACAATATTAATTACGCAAAGACGCAAAGTGGCAAAGGGAATAGGTTGTTGATAATAAGCACTTTGCGGCTTTGCGTCTTAGTGTGAATGTTAAATTTATTGTGCCTTCATACCTAATTGCACAAAATAGGCTTTTCAAGTTAATAGCTCAAACCATCTCCAAATTTAAAGAGTGCGTAGCCCTTGTTTTCGAGATGACCTGGTACGTCTGATTTGTTTTCGACCACAGCTTGTTCAGAAATGGGGGTCGAAAAGGGCATTTTGGCCGTGGGTTTAAATGCGCCGCTTATGATGTCAATCAGAGCATCTGGTGTGGTGCCGAAAGTAGCTAAAACGGTCTTGGTGTTATCCGTGTCTAGTTCATTAATCACCCATGGACTGGTATAATTAATGGCCAAAATGGTGGGTTTACTTTTGATGAGTTCATTGACGTGCGTCACATCAATTTTGTTTTTAGACAGGCTCAATTCAATCGGTTTGCCAGCAGAACTGAACAAACTTCCGCCGCTCGGAATCAACCACAGCAGTACTGCATCGGCTTCTTCTTTGGTGGCTACAAACTCAATCGTGGGGTGAGTAGAGGTTGGTTTATAGACCGTTACTGGATTGGGCGTGCGTCCGTTGTTGTAATAGGTTTCAAAATAAACTTTCGTGCGTCGAGCCGTGGTTTGGGCTTTGAGCGGCAGCAATTTAGCCTCGTTGCGAAGCAGTACTATGGATTTGCGCAAGGCCAAATTACCTTTTTTCTGAAATTCGGCATTGCCCACTATTTTAGGGGCGGCCTCGGTATCTACGTAAGGATTTTCAAAAAGCTCGAGTTCAAATTTTTCTTTTAATAATCGGCTGATGGATTCGTTGATTCGTTCTTCTTTGACCAAGCCTTTTTTGACCGTTTCCAACAAAATAGTGGGGTCGGCACCGCCCGAAAAAATATCAACGCCAGCGTCGATGGCTTTTTGGTAGCGTTCAATAATCGTGAGGTTTTCTACGCCCCAAGGCATCATGTCAATGGGGCCAGTATCGGAGTTGATAATGCCTTTGAAACCCAGTTTTTTACGTAACAAATCGTTGATAATGGCTTTGTTGTACGAAAATCCCACGGCTTCCATATTCTTGTCTTTGGGGGCCGAATAGTACGGCATGATGGAAGAAGTGCCCGCTTCGATGGCTGCTTTGAAAGGCTTCAAGTGATACTCAAACATCCCGCCAGGATAATGTGCAAATTTTCCCCAATCAAAGTGTGAGTCTTGTCCATCTACTTGGGGGCCGCCGCCGGGAAAGTGTTTTGTGGTCATAGCGACCGAGTTTGTACCGAGTTTAGTCCCTTGAAAACCCAGCACAATTTCGCGAATCATGTTGGCGGATAAATCGGCGTCTTCGCCAAAAGTACCCTCTACGCGCTGCCAGCGGGGTTCGGTGGCCAAATCGGCCATGTACATATAACCTTTGCGTAAGCCTACTGCCGACCATTCTTGGGCGGCAATTTCGGCAAACTCACGGGTCAGCTTCAGGTCGCGCATGGCCGCCATACCCAATTCGCCTGGCCATTTAGAAAATACCGTGGTACCCACACTCAAACCAATAGAGGCGTCAATCGTCACGTGGTTGCGTGGGTTTGACGCGACAATGGCAGGAATACCCAAACGGGAGGTTTCGCACAACGCCTGTAAATTATTAGCCCATTCCGCCATGATTTTAGCGGAAGTGTTGGCCCGTAAAATAAAATGACGCAGGTGGAAATTCATGACACCTTTGGTGGTGCCCGCCGCCGTCATGGTGGGTACGGGCAACGGTTTGCGCGTAAACATATTCAGGGGTTGCATCAAATCTTCTTCGTTGAAACCACTCGAAATTTCTGCTTTGGGAGCATTTTGTTGAAAGGCATAATCGCCCGCCAAACGCGTTGTACTGATAATCATAAAGCCTATTTTTTCCTCAATCGTCATTTGAGAAATCAAATCGTTGATTCTGACCTCGTTTGACAATCGCCAGTCTTCGTATTTATCTAGTTTGCCGTTTTTGTTTAAATCTTTAAATTGTAATCCGTTAACGGTCAGTAACTTTGCCGAACGGTATCCGAGAGACGGCTGCGTTTTGAGCTGCGCCCAAACCGCGTTGGAAGCCAACAACAGCACTCCCAAAACAAGCGATGGCGTAGGGAGCAATTTAGTAGATTTCATAGGTTATGTGTTTTTGATGTTGAGGTTTAGTTAAGTATAATTAAACCAAGGTAGAATTTAAACGATTTGGGAGTTTGTTCCGCTTTTTTGTTGATTTTATGTCTATTAGGGTGTATTTACAAGAAAATATACGTTTATTTTTGAAAATCTTAACGCAAACGTTCCCGAAAACGATTGCGTTAATCAGAACATTTCAATAAAAAATGTAAAAATACCTAACTACTTTATTGTCCCTATTTTTGCCTGAATTGGGGGGAAATATGACTTTTTTAAGATAATACCTAAGATGAAAAAGATAACCATCAAAGATATTGCCCGGGAACTTAACGTTTCTACCTCTACCGTTTCGAGGGCATTGCGAGACAGCTACGAAATCGGGGCGGAGACCAAACAGCGGATCTTAGAACTAGCCAAGCGGCTGGACTATACGCCCGACCCCGTAGCGTTGAGCCTGTTGAGCAGCCACAGCAACGATATCGGGGTCATTGTGCCCGATATTTCCAATCCTTTTTTTGCTTTAGTGATTGCAGGTATTGAGGATGTAGCTTTTGCGCAAGGCTACCATGTAGTGATTTACCAAAGCCACGACAACTACGAACGTGAAGTGATGAACGTAAGGCACATTGCCAATCGCCGTAAAGACGGAATGCTCGTTTCGTTGGCTACGGGTACCCAAGATTACGAGCATTTCAAAGCCCTTCACGAGCAAGGATTCCCTATTGTATTTTTTGACCGTATTTGTGACGAAATAGATACCCACAAAGTATCGGTAGATGATTTTGAAGGAGCCTACCAAGCCACCGAGCACTTGATAAAGCAGGGCTGTAAAACAATCGCGCATATCTCAGGGCCGCCCAATTTACTCATCAGTCGCCGACGATTGCACGGCTATCGGTCGGCGTTGCTTGACTATAAAATACCCATTAGGGAGGACATCATTATGTCGTCTGAGTATAACTCTCAGGAAGCCCTCGTTATCACGTGTAAGTTGCTGAATGGCTCGGTCAAAGTAGATGGTATTTTTGCTTCGAGCGACAACATCGCCATCGGTTCGCACGCAGCCATTACGGAAGCTGGTTTATCCATGCCGCACGACATAGCGCTGATTGGGTTTTCAGATTTGCCTATTACACGGATGCTCAACCCTCCCTTGAGTACCGTAGCGCAGCCTGCGTTTGAGATGGGGCGCTCTGCGGCAGAATTGCTGATCAATCTGATCAAAAACCCCAAAGATGATAGGGTTGCTATCTCAAATGTTTTGAGAACGGATTTGGTAGTCAGAGAGTCATCCTTGAAGATTCCATAAATTTGTAACAAAAAGCGGGTTTATGTCTGGTCTAATGCCCAAAATTGATTGAATTTGCCAATAATTGATTGCTTTTCCCTACAATTTTTGCTTATTTATCCGCAGTTTTGTACAAAAAAACGTCTAAAATTACCAATGAAAACAGTTATATACACGCTTGTTGCCCTTCTGACCATGACTGGAGCAACGGGATATACCCAACAGGTAATCCAATTGTATGAGGGAAAAGCACCTGGCTCAGAAAGTTGGACGTGGGGAGAAAAGGAAAGCGTGAACAATGCCTTTAAGACCAGAACTATCTATAACGTATCGCAACCTACATTGACTGCTTATCTGCCCAAACCCGAAATCGCGACGGGAACGGCGGTCATTGTGGCACCTGGCGGGGCCTTTCACATTCTGTCCATCGACAGCGAAGGGATTGAGGTAGCCAAGTGGTTGAATTCCAAAGGTGTAGCGGCATTTGTACTTAAATATCGACTTGTGCGTAGCCTGACCGACGACCCCGTGGCGGAACTGATGCCCAAAATGCGGGATTTTAAGAAGCTCGACGAAGAAAATGCCCCCGTGGTAGAAATGGCGGTAGCCGACGGCAAAAAAGCAATTGAGTACGTAAGGACACACGCCAAAGAGCTGGATATTTTACCGAACCAAATCGGAATTATGGGCTTCTCGGCGGGTGGGGCGTTGACGTTGGGCGTGGGCCTGAGCTATACCGCGGCCAATCGTCCCGATTTTATTGCACCGATTTATCCTAAAACGGATATTTTTGGGGAGATAAAAGTGCCCGCCGATGCCCCACCAGCTTGGATTTGTGCTGCTTCCGACGACCAGCTGGGCTTTGCCCCGCACGCCACGGCCTTGTATGAGGCGTGGATTGCGGCCAAAAAAAATGCAGAATTACACATTTACCAAAAAGGAGGACATGGTTTTGGCATGAACAAACAAAAAATCCCCACTGATACGTGGTATGAGCGCTTTGGCGAATGGATGAAATTGCAGGGTTACCTGAAAAAACTGCGTCCTTCTGCGTTGGATTTGAAATACTCAGAAGAGCAGATTGCGAGTTTTCAACGCAACGACTGGGCCTTTTTGAGCCGCTATGCCGATGCCAATAAAAAGCTGCCTGCCCCCAAATCCGATGAAAATCGGGTGGTATTTCTGGGTAATTCCATCACCGAAGGCTGGGTAAATAAACAACCTGAGTTCTTTGCCAAAGGTAATTATATCGGTCGGGGTATCAGTGGGCAGACTTCGCCGCAAGCGTTGTTGCGGTTTCGGCCTGATGTGGTAGAGCTAAAACCTAAAGTGGTGGTTATCAATATCGGTATCAATGACATTGCCGAAAATACAGGGCCGTACAACCCTGAATTTACGATGGGAAACATCGCTTCTATGGTCGAGATTGCGAAGGCCAACCAAATCAAAGTCGTGCTGGCGTCGGTGCATCCCGCGTTTGAGTTTCCGTGGCGGAAAGAAATCGCGGATGTGCCCAACAAAATTATTCAACTAAACGAGCGCTTAAAAGCGTATGCCCAAAAGAACGGGTTGGTGTATTTGGATTATCATGCCGCCATGAAAGACAGCCGCAACGGCATGAGCCCCGACGTGGCGGGCGACGGCGTACACCCTACCTTAAAAGGCTACCAAATCATGGCTCCGCTGGCCGAGAAGGCGATTGCAGAGGCGTTGAAAAAATAGGATGGGCAAGAGGTAAACAAATTGATGGGTGAAAAACAGCACTGTTCCGATTTTGAACCCGTTTGAAATGGGAAAAATCCATTTCGACGCCCAGCTGGCGTGGCAAACGTTGTTTACGTCGACGCATCATTTTTTTCACATCAATCGTCTCGAAGAGTACAAAGATATGATGAAGTTTCCGCTGCCGCCGCACCGGAAAATGGTTTTTGATTTTGTGTTTTTGACAAGCGGAACCAGCGTGCGGAGCAAAGGGTTGGACAGTTATGAATTTGGAGCCAACACGTTTTTCTTTTTGCCTGCCTACCAGATTACCGCTCACAAATCCATGAGCCTAGATGCCAAAGGCTTTTACTGTCATTTTGATAGTGAGGTTTTGACCAAAAACTTTCAATCCAAAGACCTCTTTGCCGACTATTCGTTTCTGCAGTTTATCGGTAATCCGTTGGTTACCATCGACGAAGAAACTACGCAAACGATTTTGTTTATTCTGCAACGGCTCGAAAAAGAATACAAAAAAAGTGGTTCGCCCGATTTTAGCATTGTGCAGGGGTACTTACTGGCGCTGATGTCGGAAATCAAATCTTTTGTGAAAACCGAGCAAAAAGTAAAAATCAACGCCGCGTCGCAGATTACAGAAAAATACAAAAGTGCACTGGCGCAGTATAGTTATCAAAAACAAAAAATCCGGGATTATGCCGATATTCTTTCGGTGACGCCCAACCACCTCAACAAGTGCGTAAAGGCCACGACGGGCAAATCTGCCCACGAGTTGCTCGATGATATGCTCCTGCTGGAAGCCAAGGTAATGCTCAAACAGACGGGCCTTTCGATTGCCGAAGTCGCTTTCCGAATCGGGAAAACTGAATTGAGTGATTTTGGCCGTTTCTTCAAACAAAAAACGGGATTTACCCCAGGAGAATACCGAAAAAAGGACTGAAACGAAGGAGTGTTTGGAGATGTTCGGATAGGGCTAGATGAGGTTTAGAATAGCCCTATCCAAACAATATATTATTTTTTAGCGTCCAAATACGCGTTCAGTTCTTTGCGCGGCATGGGAAGTTTGTTGTCGGGTAGGCTACGCAAATAATCATGAAATTCTTTGTTCATCTGTGGGGTATACTCGCTGTCTATCTGGCCGGTGGTCCAGTCGCCCGCCTTATTGCGCATGATGCCGTATACGTGACGAAGGTTGCTGATTTCTGCTTCTAGTACGATTCCTTCTACCAAATAAGCGGGTAGAAAAAGGGTGCCATACGGGCTGGCATACACCACATCGCCAGGCAAAACGGTGGCATCGCCGATTCGGATTGGGGCATTGATTGAGGTCAGCATCACTTCATTAATGGCCGAAGGGTGATTGCCCAAAATCCAACCGTTAAACCCTTCTACTTTCTGGATTTCCTGCAAATTGCGTACACTGCCCCAAAATACTACGCCCCGTTTTGATTTTGAGTAAATAGAATTGGCTAGGCGGTCGCCAATCAATGTTCCCTCATTCATTTTTGCAAAACCATCGGCCACGTACACATCTCCATCTTTAAGCATCTCAATCGGCCAGACGTTCGACAGTGCTTTGTCGCCGTGACCTTCGGCCAATCCTACTTTTCGGATAACATCCCCAAAGTCGGGCCGTTGTGGCATGTATTGCGCGGTCACTGCGCGTCCAGTCATGATCGTATTTTTGTCGGGGTTGACCATCATCCAATTCCCTTGGTACTGATTATTGAACTTGTGTTTTTTTAAACCGCCCCAAGCGTGGGTCAACACCACTTTTTTGAGTCTTTCCAATAAATCGTCTGATACATAGGGCCTTCCGTCGGGTAGTCGGTCTCCCTTCCATTGTGAGGTGATAGAGATGATGTATTCGCGATTCATCGCTACCCTGTTGTATTGGGCATGGGCATCAATGCAGTTGCAGATAAGAGCGGTAAAAATGAATAAACCAGAAAGAACGCGTTGCATAGTGAAGGATTTAGAGGTTTGTTTGATTGGCTACTTACATTGTAATACTCAATCGTACCAAATTTACTGTTTTTTGAGCCTTGAAATTGAAAATATTTCTTGGTATTTTACTGTTTTTGGTGAACTTAATGTGATTTGCAGCCTTAGGAAAAACAGGGGAGGAGCCTGCGTATGAAATGGGCCGAGAAGCCGCCGATGTGCTCTTTAAGATAAATAAGCAAATTTATTCACGCAAAGTCGCAGGGGCGAAAAGAGGATAAAAGGTTGATTATCTAAAACTTAGCGCCTCTGCGTGAAGTATAAATTAATTTTGGACATTTACTTAAATTGATTGAAAAAAAAGCCATCTTTTCCTATTGAAAATATAGTTTTAAACTCCGTACTGATTGCCAGAAATTCTACAAAAAACGAATGAGTCCGTCAGAAAGACCTGAATCAAGAGGGTATTTGCCGCTTAGAGAGTAGTTAGGCCTTTTTTATGTTAGAATAAAAATAGGGGTTAAGCGCTTTTTGGCCTCATTTACTATAAAATACAGTCATTATTCTTGTTAAATATAAAAAAATGGATTGATTTTGCTGATTAATGGCGTCTTTTAGACTAACGCTACCGTGTTTATTTATTGAAACTTTGCATTGAAAAATAGAATAATTCAAAGCAGTAGTTAATCTAAAAAATATACATTGGTGGCAAAGAACCCGCATTACTTTTCACAATTGGCCCACGTGGAGGTTTATTCTCCTGATATTGAAAAATCAATCCACTTCTTCAAAGAAATCGTTGGATTGGACGAAACAGGCCGTGAGGGCAACTCTGTTTACTTCAGGGCTTGGGGGGATTATTTTCATCACACCCTCAAAATCACCTCGCGTGAAACCAACGGCTTAGGTCATATCGGCTGGCGCGCCGATAGCCCAGAGGCGTTGGAGGAATGCGTGGCTTATCTCGAAAGCATTGGCGCAGGATTGGGCTGGGTTGAGGGCGACTTAGGGCACGGCAAAGCTTATCGTTTCCAATCGCCCGAAGGACATATTCATGAAATTTTCTGGGATGTGGTTTGGTTGAAAGAAACGGGCGAACGCGGGAGTATATACGCTGACCGTTACGCCAGCAATCGTCGTATTGGGGTCAATCCGCGCCGCATAGACCACGTCACGTATATGGTGGCTAAGTTTCAGTATTCCAAAGAAAAAGAATTTTGGAAAAAGATGGGTTTGAAAAACCCCGATGAAGTGAGAATTGACGATGAAATCCCCCCCATCGGAGGTCTTTGGACAACGGGCAATCTTTCGCATGACATTGCCATTTTTACAGACCCCAATGTTGGCCCTGGCGAAGCTACCCTCAACCACATTGCGTTCAACTTCGATAGCCGCGAAGAGGTGTTGCTAGCCCTTGATTACTTTACCGAAAAAGGCTTCAAAAGCGTGATGGGCGCTCCTACGCGCCACAAAGCCGACGAAGGTTTCTTTATCTACATCATTGACCCTGGCAGCAATATCATTTTTGAATTTTATGCGGGGGCCAGATTGATTTTTGCCCCCGACCACGGGCCAGACTTACATTACCTCAAAGACAATCCAAACGATGCGTGGGGCAATGCCAATCCTTTTGCCGAAATGGGCAAGGGAAAGAAACTCGGCCTCACCGACGGCGTGGTAAAACCTGTGGATATTTAGGGATTGGTTACTGGTGGATTGGTAATTGGGACATAAAATAACCGATTTTCAATTACAAATGACACAGAGCCAATATCAATCCTCATCTTTTGGCTTTTGTTGTTTTTTTAAAAAATTGATATAGCCATTTATTAATCTACCGCAAGTGTCAATTTTGGATTTAAGCTCAATTAGTTGATTTTTAGAAATATAGTTTTCATCAAAAGCAGTAATTAGATGTTCTAAAGTTTCTAATAAAGAAGCCCTCGAAGTTCTACAAAATTGGATGTTTTCTTTATAATAATATCTTCCGTAGCCTTCGGCAATATTTGCAGTAATACTTCTCGAACTTCTAATAATTTGATCAGACAGTTTATATTTTTCGTCAGTTGGAAATTCGCTTTTTACAAGTGAAGAAATTATGATTCTTAATTGACGACATTCTTTATAAACCTCAAGCTCAGTAAAGTTTTGATTTTTCATTAATAGGAAATTGGTGTTTTGAAAATTGAAATCAAGTTACAAATAATTTTAGTAACCGGTAATTGATTGATTGGATAGTAAGAAATTGAGACTGATTTAAACAATTAACCAATTTCTAATCAACCATTCCACCAGTAACCAATAACCAAACGTAAAATGTGGCATTATTTTCCAGGGCAGTATATGCCCTCCTATCAAGTAAATAGAGCATTGACGCAGGCGCACTATGGTGGTGGCGAATTTGCAGAAATATTAGAAGTTGCCAGTGAAATTGACCCTGCCGATAGAGAAAGCTTCAATCGGGCATGGGTAAAAATGGGCGATAAGGTCTATGAGATAGCGGAGAACTATGCAAAAGCAGGCCATAGCGTTTCTGCTCGTAGAACGTATCTTAGAGCGTTTAACTACCTCCGTACGGCTGAGTTTTTTATGACGCTCCGCGATGAACGCAAAATCCCGTATTACTTGAAATGTCGGGAGGCGTTTATCAAAGCCATTGATTTATTTGATGAACGTCCTGTGACAGTTGACATCCCTTTTGAAGGTTCATCTTTACCAGCCTATCTGTTCAAACCATCAGGTGTGAAAAACCCTCCCGTGGTCGTCATGTTTGGCGGACTCGACAGCTTGGCCGAGGAGCTCTATTTTGGCATTGCCCAGCACCTCAATGAGCGGGGGATCGCCATGATGGCAGTAGATGGCCCAGGTCAAGGTGCCGCTTTGCGTCTCAATCATATTCATACTCGTTATGATTACAATGTGCCTGGAACGGCGGTTTTGGATTATATAATCGAAAACCTCAAAGACGAAGTAGATACAGAGCGGGTGGGTATCGGGGCTGTTTCGATGGGTGGTTACATGGCGGCACGTTGTGCAGCTTTTGAGCCTCGTTTCAAGGTCTGTATGATTTTTGGGGCGGTTTGGTCGTATTATGATATTTGGAAAAACCGTCCTGATAATCACCCTTTGGCCGAAATCGTGCAGCATATCGTGGGAGCAGACAACATGACAGAAGCACGTGAAAAGCTCAAAAACTTTAC
>JAIXPV010000774.1 GCA_027486105.1 Runella sp.
AAGAAGAAATTGCGTTTTTGGCTCCGTTCAAAGTCTTTGAAGGAAACCGTCCTACCAATTCAATCTTGGCCAAGAAAATTACGCCGCGTGTATTGGGAAGCCTGATTGCGATGTATGAGCACAAAATATTTGTGCAGGGGGTTATCTGGAATATCTTTAGTTTTGACCAATGGGGGGTAGAACTGGGCAAGCAACTTGCCAATAAAATTTATCCAGAACTCCAAAATGATTGGCCCATCGATGCCCACGATAGTAGCACTAATGGATTAATAAACCAGTATAAACGCTGGAGATAGCGTTGATGAACTACTTAACCGAAAAACCGAAAAATGGTAAATGTAAAATGATAAAGTAAGAAAGTCACATTGTGTAAGTTTCACTTTTTCGGTTTAACATTTTACGGTTTTTCGGTTTCTTTCCCTAATACCTCTGCACCTATGCCTATTCGCATTGATTTTTTTGCCATTGTGATTTTATTAGGCGTTGTGCAGGGCGTCTTGCTAGGATGGCTTTTTCTTACTGGAACTCGTGCCAAGACCCTCTCAAACCGAATGATGGGCTGGACAATGTTGGCTTTTTCGGCGGCGATTTTGGAGGTGTTTTTGTGCTATTCCAATTATCAGTTTCAATTTCTTTGGGCTGATAATTTTGCTGAGCCAACCAACTTCCTACTGGCGCTTTTGCCCTATTTTTTTGGCTATACCCGCCTGCACGGCCACTTGCCCAAAGGCTGGCGTTGGCACTTGATTCCGTTTGTGTTTTGGTACGTTTATTCGGTGTTTTGGCAGTGCCAGTCGTTTGATTATAAATACAACTCCTACATCAGTGCGTGGCATCCAGAGTTGCCTTATCGACCGTTTACTTTTTGGCTTCCCGAAGACCCGCTTTATTTACGCGACCATGTCAATGATCTGACGCTGGTGAGCATGGCTGTTTACATGCTTTTGTCATTGAAAGAGATTTACGGAGCTTTTAAAAAAAACGGCATTCATTTTTTTTCCCTTCAACGATTTGAGCCTTTGACTCAATTGCGTAACTTTAATCTACTTATTTTCTTATTTCCAGTGATTTTTGTGGTGGTAAAGCTCAGCTTTAAACAGGATTTAGGAGATTATATTCTGGGGAGTTTAACTACTTTTTACATTTACCTTACTAGTTATTTATTGATCAATCACTCGGTGTTGTTTAAGGTAGAATCTACGGGTGCTGAAATCAAAAAAAAGTACGAAAAGTCCTCGCTTTCAGATGATTATAGTGAAACAATTCTGCAAAAATTGCAAGCTTTTTTAAAGGAAGAAAAGCCCTACCTCGAAAACGATATTACCCTGCCCAAACTGGCACAACGGCTCTCGGTTTCGCAGCATCACCTATCGCAAGTGCTCAACGACCGGCTCAATCAATCTTTTTTTGATTTAATGGCTTCTTGCCGTGTAGAGGAGGCCAAAATGTTATTGGCCAATAAAGCCCTTTCTCACCTCAAAATCGACGAGATTGCCGAGCGTGTCGGGTACAATTCAACGTCGGCTTTTCATACGGCATTTAAGCGCATTACTGGCAAAACCCCAGCGCAGTTTCGGGCAAATAATTAATTTTTTACGATGCCCAATAACATAAATCCTGCTACTTTAAAACCCGCTTTGAGCAGAGCCGCTTTTGAGGCTTTGTTGGCAAGGGCACAACGAGCCGCGGGAACTCTCCCCTGTTGATAACACTCTCTTTTTAGTTCTTGGATCAAATAACTCCCCAGTCCTTTTTCTCTCTGATTTTCTGAGACTTCCATGAATAAATCGGCGAAAGGAATATTATAGTGCAGCATGATTCCCCCATTAGCTACTACTTCTTGTTGGTACTCCAACACGTATGTTCCCGAACATTCCACATGCGGGTCGTCATCCCTGCGAAGGCGAATCTGCACTTCGGGAAGTTGGAAGTCGGTGACAAAATGGTCTTCAAAAAGAATGGTTTGTGCATTAATATCCCGTGCAAACTCATACGCCATCGAGCTAAGTAGGATGTCATTGCTCTGATATTCAAAGTAGACAGCCTTCGAAACTTTTATCAATTCTTCCAAAAATGCGGCGGCGTGCTTACGATAAGCAGGGATGAAAAAAAAAAAAAAAATGGTGTCTCTATCTGGAATCTCTTGTCCTTTAAGCGAGCCGTAACCAACGGTGTGTTGCCCGAGTGTAAATCGGTACGAATCGGTCCACCCCCGTTCGTGACAGGCATTGTATCTGATTTGGAAATTGGTTTCCTGAAGGTGTAAAGAACGAAAAGGCTTAATGGTTGCAAGGGTGGTTTTTTGTACTTTTAATTTCATAAAGGCGTTGAGTAATAAAACCTAAAGATAAGGGTTTTGTGCTTGCCGATAAGCACGAACTTCGACTTTGTCGGCAGATAGGGTTTAATTCTCAGCAAGGTTGTTGTTTTGCAGGAAATAAAACAATCGCTATGAACAACGCGCAAACAGCCACTTCTTTAACTTCCTCCATTGTCGCTACTCGCCGCTATGACCTCGACTGGTTGCGGGTGGTTTGCATCGTTATTTTGCTTTATTATCACGTCGGAATGATTTATGTTCCTTGGGATTGGCACATCAAAAGTACCGAAAAAAGTGAAGTCATGCGGTGGATTATGATTTGGCTGCATTATTGGCGTATGCCGCTTCTTTTTTTCATTTCTGGCGCAGGAACTTACTTTGCCCTCCAAAAACGAACCTATGGTGGTTATGCCCGTGAGCGTATTTCGCGGTTATTTGTGCCCCTGGTTTTCGGGATGTTTGTCATTGTGCCCCCACAAATTTATTATGAACGCCTATTTAATGGTGTTCAATTCAACGGCTACGGTGATTTTTATCGAACGGTTTTTGATTTTATTCCTTACCCGAACGGCAGTTTTAGTTGGCATCACCTGTGGTTTGTAGCGTATCTATTTTTGTTTTCGCTGGTTAGCATTCCCGTGTTTCGTTGGCTGAAATCAGGCAGTGGTTTAAGGTTCATGGACTGGACAGAACGCTTGGTGGCCCGCAAAGGCGGTGCGCTTTGGTATGCTTTGGTCATCTGTATCAGTCAAGTGATTTTGCAAAATTTTTATCCCGATGAGACCCACGCGCTCATCGACGATTGGGCTTATTTTGCTTTCAACCTACTGTTGTTTTGGGGGGGATATATACTAGTAAGTCGCCCCGTATTTTGGCAATTGATGCTTCATCAACGCCGCATTTATGCTTGGGCTACGCTGATTACCACCGTGATTATGTACGGATTATACATAGCGATTCGGTTTTATCATCCAGCTTGGGACGATGTTTGGTGGTGTGATTTACTCTGGGATATAAATTCATTTGGCTTGACGTGGTTTTCCGTCTTAGCTTCTATCGCATACGGCCACAAATACCTCAACCGTCCGCACCCTATTTTGCCAAAACTCAATGAGGGCGTTTATCCATTTTATATTTTGCACCAAACCGTTATCGTTGCCGTGGGCTATTACTTACTCAAACTTAACTTGGGCGTTTGGGGTGGGTTTTGGGTGATTAGTACGGTGTCATTGGTATTAAGTGTGGGTTTATACTGGTTGATTATTAAACGAGTAAAAATCCTACGTTTGGTCTTTGGGTTAAAATAACCCTTTGTTAAATGACATATAAAAAGTACGTAAATTTTGAGCTGTTTGATGACAAAAGTACTATCGATGTGCGCTTTGAAGGTGAAGAAGTGATTCTTGTCAAACAAAAAAAGTGGACACCAAAAGAGCTTGAGGAACAAGTGGCTAAGTTGAGCTATTCTGGCGAAAACCTGCCCAAAGACCTTGCGGTGGAAAAAGCCCGACTGCCGCCCTTTGCACTGTCATTTTATAAATTCATTTTCTTTAAATCACGTTTACCGGATGAAACGGAGTTGTGGAATTACTACCTAAAACAACATTTTACCCCCGCCGAGGGTGGCTGTGTTCAGGTGAACATTAGGGGGAGTGTAAAGACGTTTGCGGACAGTTCGATAAAAGCCCGAATGTTGCGGAGTTATCCGTCATTGGTGCGTGATTTTCATTTTTACGTGCTTTGCCTGAGGTCAGACCAATTTGAAGAAGTACGTTATTCGTTGCATCGGGATTATTTTGACGGCATTGATTTATGCGTGGTGTATGCGGGGGTGGAGTTTCAGGTGTCTATTCTTCTCAACTCTCAGAGGGCACAAATGTATAAAAGTCAAAAATATAAACGACACGAAGAAAGTCCTAAAAATGAGGTGATTATGTTGTTTGATTTGAACCGCTTTTCTCAAGAGAAAGGAAAAATAAAGTTGTTTTCAGAGATGCATGTGCAAGAGTTGGTGGAAGTGCTGAAGACGCGAGTAGCAACCTGATCATTTGGGGATGGTCGAAAATGCTTCGTTCGGGTTTGAGAACCCGAACGCACGTTTAATTTGTAGATGGTCGAAAATGCTTCGTTCGGGTTTGAGAACCCAAAACGCACATAAACGCACATGAATGCTCAGATTTTTAGGCAATAATGAGTAGAAAGCGCGGATTTTCTTCTAATTATAGAAAAAGCAACATCCATTTTCTGATGAATTATCACGTTTTTCCTACCTACGAAGCGCTTTCGGAACACGCCTCCCAATTTATCTTGGACTATGTCCGTCAAAATCCTACTGCCACTATCTGTGTAGCTTCGGGTGAGACTCCCTTATTGACGTTTCAAAAAATTGTTGCCAATGCCCAGCTGGGTGATTTTGACCAAGTTACGTTTGTGGCCTTGGATGAGTGGGTAGGTATTGCTCCCGATAATGCCGGAAGCTGCCGCTCTTACATTGATGCCCCGCTGATTAAACCTCTGGGAATCAGCCCCCACCGAGTCTCATTTTTTGATGGACTAGCCCCTGATTTAGAAGCAGAATGCCAACGTGTCAATGACTTTATTGAGAGTAAAGGAGGACTAGACATCATCATGGTGGGCATTGGTTTGAACGGGCATTTGGGGTTGAACGAACCGGGAAGCTCTTTTGAATCCTACGCACACGTGTCGGAGTTGGAAGAAGTAACAGCTTCGGTGGGGCAAAAGTATTTCCAGTCAGAAACGCGGCTTACCCAAGGCATAACGGTAGGGTTAAAGCATTTTTTGGAGGCCAAAACCGCCATTGTTTTGGCAAATGGCCCTCGCAAAAAAGATATTATTAAACGGGTATTGGAAGAACCCATCAGCGAAAGCCTGCCTGCAACGGCCCTGAAGCTGCATTCCAACGGGCATTTGTGGGTTGATGCGGCGGCTGATGCCAGCTAGATTCGTTTTCGTATAGCATCCAAAGCCCCTTTCGTAAAAGCCCATAATGGTACGGTTGACATAATTTTGAGATCTTCTAGCAGGGTGGTGTCTTCGTCCAAAAAGGCGAATAGGCGGGGCGTGGGGTTTTTTTTGTAAAGTGCAGTAAAAACTTCTTTTCCGGAAGCACGGTTTTTGAGCAATACATTGAGCAATGTACTGTCGAGTAGCTCTTTAAATCGCTGTCGAAGCTTCTTGGGCTCGTGCAGTGGCTTGCCTACCGTAACTAGATTACGCACCAACTCCTGCGTGAAGCGCTGGGTGCGTTGGAAAGCATAACCCGTTGATGCCTTCACGTATCCGCCCGCCGTACCGATTCGAACCACGTGCTCCCCAATGTGCTGTGGTGTTGGCTCGTCAGTCATGGGAATCACACCGAATTCTTCGTGTTCGATGCTAAAATTTTCAACTTTGAGAAACTCTCGAATGTATTGGTGGAGCTCAAAATCATATTCGGAGGGCGAGAGGAGGCTGTCCGAAAAAACCGTGTACTCAATCATGGCCCGGGTGGGGCTTTCTGGCAACACGTACATAAATCGCACCCCGATACCCTTTTGTTCTACCCGATAGTCCATCATTGTGGGACATTCAGGGTCAAACACGGGCTTATCGGTGATGATTTCCCAGCCTTTGAAGTGCTGAAGCATGTTATGGCAATCTTCCAAGTCGAGCCGAAGGGGTTTGATACTGTCAAAAACGTACTCGCCCAAATATTGGTCTTTGTCGGTAATGATAAAGCCCCCGTCGGGCGTGTCTTTGAGGCGTTCGATGCGCTCGTTAACAAACTT
>JAIXPV010000407.1 GCA_027486105.1 Runella sp.
AGCAAGTTTTCAGGATGTATTTATATTTTTGCAAAAACAAAATCAACATCATTAATCATGTCATTACAAAAAGGAGATAAAGCCCCTTCATTCAGCCTGTTTAATACCGAGAAAAAAAAGGTTTCACTCGAAGATTTTAAAGGAAAAAATCTCATCATTCATTTCTTCCCTGCAGCTTTTACGGGCGTCTGTACCGCACAGCTCTGCACCATGCGCGATGACTTAGGCTATTATACCAAGCTCGGTGCCGAAGTAGTGGGTATTTCGGTAGATTCGCTTTTTACATTGGGCAAATATAAGGAAGAACAAAAATACAATTTTGATTTACTATCTGATTTCAACAAGGAGACTTCACAGGCTTTTAAATCCTACTACGATACATTTGCGTTCGACATGAAAGGCGTAGCCAAACGTGCCGCTTTTGTGATTGATAAAGAAGGGGTTATCCAATACGCAGAAGTACTGGAAAGTGCGGGCGACCTACCTGATTTTGCGGCGATTAAATCAACGCTTGAGCAGATTTAGCGTTTAAATTCACGTAGGTATTTGCCTGAAAATTGCATTTATTATCAAGCATAAAAAAGCCCAGTCAAACGTTTGGCTGGGCTTTTTTATTGTCTTTTTTTTGGTTCTTTCCCCATTTATTTTTTACTTGTAGATAATTTAACAGTGTAAAGTCTACTCTAATCCATCGTTAATCTTATGGGAATCGTTGAACGTCGGGAGCGTTTGCGGAAACAAGTCCGTCACGACATCCTCAAAACTGCCCGTGACATTGCTCGTGAAGAAGGCTGGCAGGCCGTCTCCATTCGAAAAATTGCCGATGTTATTGAATATAGTCCTCCTATTTTATACGAATATTTTGATAGTAAAGACAAACTGCTTGAAACAATCAGAAACGATGGTTTTGCTTTTCTGCATGAAGAACTACTAAAACTAAGGACTTTATACCGAAACCCTGAAAAATTAATTACAGAATTTGCCCAAATTCAGTGGCGATTTATGCTTAGCCAAACCGAGGTTTTTCAGGTGATGTTTAACATGGAAGGCGGGATTTGTCAGTCAAAAATGGCTTATCAAATTGAGTTTGCCATGCTCAACAATCATCCCGTATGGGAAGCCATGGCCTTGATACGCCCACGCTCAGCCGATGCAGTTTCCAAAACTTTCTACGAGTGGTGGTGCCTCACGTACGGTTTTTTAGTAGTCACCTCTGTTACCCAACCGCGCCAAACATTATCGAATTTCGAACCAATATTTATGGAAACTGTTCGAAGATTTGTGCGTGGACTAGCCTAATATTCACAGTGAGATTTTATTTTAGAACTGGTTCAGCGTACCAGTTCTAAAATAAAATCTTAAAGGATACTCTGTCTAATTTTCAATTCGCTTTGGTGATACACCTGCGAAAACGCGGGAACGCTTGTCGTCAACCACGCATTTCCACCGATGATTGAGTCATTACCAATGACCGTTTTGCCTCCCAAAATGGTGGCATTGGCGTATATTACGACGTTATCTTCAATGGTAGGATGACGTTTGGTTTCGGCCATTGACTTCGAAACACTCAACGCACCAAGTGTCACGCCTTGGTATACTTTCACATTATTGCCGATATCGGTCGTTTCACCAATTACGACACCCGTTCCGTGGTCAATGAAAAACGATTGTCCGATATTAGCTTTGGGGTGAATATCTATCCCTGTCAGGCCATGAGCATGTTCAGTAAGCATTCTTGGCAACAAAGGTACGTTCAAATCCACCAATAAATGCGCCACCCTATAAACCGCAATGGCATAAAAACCTGGGTAGACAGAAATCACCTCCTCAATGCCCACCGAAGCTGGGTCATTGTCCGCAATTGCCTGAGCATCAAGCAAAAGATTTTCATAAATCTCGGGCAACTTGGCCAGAAATCGGTCCATAATGACATCTTTATCAGCATCAAGGCGATTGGTAATCGGATCCAAAAGGCAAGACAAACGGGATTGAAGACGGCGATACGCATCGGGCAAATCCAGCGATGTCCGTTCGCAATCTTGAGTGACAGGAAACAAAAAACACATCATTTCTTCCACAAACTTCCCAACGCTACTGCGGGAAGGCAACCGATGCCGATACTTGGCATTTTGCTCGGTAAGACGAGTTAAAAATGAGACCGAAATTTCTTGCTCTGTTAATGTCATGGCATTGATTGGATTACAAAATAAAAGCCCTTTCTTTAAGAAAGGGCGGCTCAATTTCTTAGTTTTGAAGCGTAAATTATCCCCTTTCCATGTCTTAGTCACGGATACAGCAACAACAAACAGCGGCACGTTTGGTTTTCACAGGAATGATTTTATAATTTTGATACCAAAAACCGTGCAAAAAGGTTCATTATCCCTAAAAAAGTTACCATTTATTTGCAGATTGTACAATTCCACCGAATGATAATGTTTAAATTTAAAGTACACTTTTCTCTAGTTTTGCTTCAATACGTATTCTTTTTTTGTATTTTCTCTTGCTGTACCGCCCTCTCGGGTCATACTCAGAATCGATATTCTTACGCTTGGAACGCGATGGGTTCGGAATTCAACCTTGTTTTTTATGCCCCCCATGACTCTATCGCAAAGGCGGCGTCCGATAGCGTTTTTAAACGCATTGAGTATCTTAATACAATTTTAAGTGATTACCTAGACGGCAGCGAGACCAATCGTTTATCAGCAACGGCTGGCTCTGGAGAAGCCTTTATAGCTGGTGATATTCTCTTTGATATTCTTCAGAAATCGGTTCATTACAGTAAACAAACCAAAGGCACCTTTGATGTAAGTGTCGGGCCAATTGTTCAACTTTGGCGGCGCGCTTTGCGACGCAGTTATTTCCCCGACAGCGCCCAAATTCTGGAAGCAAAACGAAGCGTAGGCTACAAAAAAATCCGTTTGAATGCTAAAAACAGGACCGTGATCCTTACCCAAAAAGGTATGCGGCTTGATTTTGGCGGTATCGGAAAAGGTTATGCGGCCGATGATGCCCTACGTACATTACGCTATTTTGGCATTTCTTCCGCTTTTTTGGATGCTGGGGGAGATTTGACCCTTGGCGACGCTCCACCTCATAAAAAGGGTTGGGAGATTGAAGTGAGCTCGGGTGGCAAAGACAGTACGGCCAAGCGTATGCTGACACTTAAAAATTGCGGTGTCGCTACTTCGGGCAATACCTACCGTTTTATGGAGCATAAAGGGGTTAAATATTCTCACATCATAGACCCGCGCACGGGCGTTGGTCTCACCACCCATACACGCACCACGGTCATTGCTCCTAATGGAACTGCAGCCGACGCCCTAGCAACCGCGTTTAGCGTGTTAGGGATAAAAGAAGCTAAAAAAGTGGCTAAAAAATTGAAGTCCGTTCGAATCTGGCTGTTGGAACAAAATGGACTTGAATGGAAAACGGCTGATTTTTAGCAGATTGGCCCGCGAAATACAAAAGGCAAACCGTTTCCGATTTGCCTTTTGATTCTTACATCGTTTTAAGCTCCCTAAGTTACTCTAAACAAAATGTATTTCGTTTGCGTGAGTATTACGCACGTTTCACTTTCGTAGCATTCAAGCCTTTCTTGCCTTGTGCAGGCTCGAAAGTAACTACGTCACCTTCACGTACGTTGTCGATAAGACCTGATACGTGTACAAAAATTTCTTCGCCTGTGTTACTGTCTACGATAAAACCGAATCCTTTGGTTTCATTGAAGAACTTTACTGTTCCTGTGTTCATTGAAAAAAATAATAAAAAATGAAAAAAATTGGTAATTACCGTTACAAAAGTAATATTTTAAAATCAATAATTGCTATATTGGTTAAAATCATTTCAAAAATTATGCTTTTTTTTCAAAAAAACATTTCGTCTCTGTCTGTTTACCTATACAATCCATTTTGAGGTTTCAACCAAAGAATTGCTACAAACATCCAACCCTATCTTTGCTATTTCATCATTGAGCACACCTTTTACGGAGGCTTATTTTAGGAAATCAGGAGCGTTTATCAAACAAATAATGGGTCCTAAAAAATTGGAAAAATACCACGTAAATGCCTTAAAGCAGAAATATATCGAAGGAGCAGAGGCTAGTGTTTTGCAAATGTTTGTAACAACTTAAAT
>JAIXPV010000112.1 GCA_027486105.1 Runella sp.
GATACTTAACAAAAGAGAGCAGGCACTCAATTGAGTGCCTGCTCTCTTTTGTTAAGTATCTAATGACTATCGCTTATTTCTTAAACAACGAATCTACAAATTGAGCGCGGTCAAACACCTGTAAATCGTCCATTTTCTCGCCTACGCCGATGTATTTGACGGGGATTTTGAACTCGTCCGAAATCCCGATTACTACGCCGCCTTTGGCCGTGCCGTCTAGTTTGGTAATGGCTAAGGCCGTTACGTCGGTAGCTTTGGTAAACTCACGGGCTTGAATAACGGCATTTTGGCCCGTACTTCCGTCCAACACCAACAGCACTTCATGCGGTGCTTCGGGCAGAAACTTCTGCATGACACGTTTGATTTTCGATAGCTCGTTCATCAGGTTGACCTTGGTATGCAAACGCCCTGCGGTATCAATAATGACTACATCGGCGTTCATTTCCACGCCTTTTTTCACGGCATCGTGGGCCACAGCGGCAGGGTCAGTGTTCATGCCGTGGTCGATGACCAATACGCCTGCGCGCTGACCCCAAGTTTTGAGTTGGTCGACGGCGGCGGCTCTAAATGTATCGCCCGCACCCAATACCACTTTTTTACCGCGTTTGGTAAACTGATGAGCGAGTTTGCCTATGGTGGTGGTTTTGCCCGCCCCATTTACCCCTACGACCATAATGACGTATGGTTTTGGCAAATTCTCGGTTTCAAAACTATCCTTAAAATCGAGTGATTTATTTTCTATTAGTAAAGTGGCGATTTCGTCGCGCAGGATACTGTCAAGTTCTGAGGTGCCAGTGTATTTGTCGCGCGCTACGCGCTCTTCAATTCGCTTTATGATCTTGACCGTTGTGCCCACGCCCACGTCAGAACTGATCAGAATATCTTCCAATTCATCGAGTACGTCTTCATCAACGGTAGATTTTCCTACAATTGCCCGGCTGATTTTTCCGAAGATACTTTCCTTGGATTTTTCCAGCCCTTTATCAAGCGATTCTTTTTTCTCTCTAGAGAAGAAATCAAATAAACCCATAGTACGTAGCGGGGCCGCCCGTGCGGCTGTTTATAGTTTACGGCCAGCAACGCTCGGCTGAATAAACAAATTCGGAGGGTTGCTGGAGAACACAAATAGAAAACGCACAAATATAAAAACAAAAAAAGTCCCTTATCGGGACTTTATCAAATATCGTTATGGTAACAGAGGTCGCGGATTAGTTTTTCAACGCAGCCTGTACTTCGTCGGTAGGAACGATAACCTCCTTAAATGTGTAAGCGCCAGTCTTTGGTGATTTAATTGCTTGAATCACTTTGGCGTAAGTCTTACCACCTTCTTTCTTCAGGGTTGCAACTACTTTCTTTGCCATTGTTTTATAAGTTAAAATTGTTAATTGTTAACGGTCAGTCAGTTAACAGCACTTGTCGACTATTAACGATGAACAAATAACGAATTATTTAATTTCTTTATGAACCGTTACTTTTTTCAAATACGGATTGTATTTCTTAATCTCCATACGTCCTGGAGTATTTTTGCGGTTCTTAGTTGTGATGTAACGTGACATCCCTGGAACGCCCGATTCTTTCTGCGCTGTGCATTCCAAAATTACTTGTATTCTGTTACCTTTCTTTGCCATTGCTTTACGTCAAATTTGAAAACGGAGTGCAAAGTTACAGATAGTCAAGCAGAAGACAAAATAATTTCTTAAAATTTCGGCAAAAATATTTATCTACCTTTGCGCTGAAAATCATTCATTATGCGTATCAATCCGCGTATCACGGCTTTATTGCTGGCTTTTGCCATTTCTGGCATAACAGTTGCCTTCCTTTCGTTTGTCAGCGGCACCACGCTGAGCATGCTTTTTGTGTCGGGAGTTGCTGGTTTTTTTGGCGCGTTTTTTCTGATCTTGTACGCGATTGAGATTTTGGTGTACCGGGAAGTAACCAAAATGCACGAAACCATTCAGCGCCTTAAATTGAAAGACTTTAATTTTCCCCGTAAAAACATTGTCAGTGACCCCAATCCCCTCAAAAAACTGAATCAGGAGATTTTTGTCTATGTGGCCCGCAAACAGCAGGAAATAGACGAATTGAAGAAAATGGAGGTTTTTAGAAGGGAGTTTTTGGCCGATGTTTCGCACGAGTTGAAAACCCCCATTTTTGCCGCGCAGGGGTTTATTCATACCCTATTGGACGGGGCGATGGATGATGAGAAAGTACGGGATAAGTTTCTACAAAAAGCCGCTAAAAGTTTGGACGGACTAGATGCCTTGGTCAAAGATTTGGTGGCACTTTCACAGATGGAAACGGGCGAAATCAGAATGCGTAAAGACCGCGTCGATTTGCGGCTGATTACCCTAGAAGTTTGCGAACAGCTCGAAAACAAGGCCAATCAGCGCAATACAGTTCTTAAAATAAAACCCGACCGAATGCTGCACGTGTGGGTAAAAGCAGACCCGCAGCGGATAAGTCAGGTAATGACAAACCTTATCGAAAATGCCATTAAATACGGAAATGATAATGGCAAGGTAATTGTACATTTTGAGGAAGATAAAAAACATTTTCTCGTAACCGTGCGTGACAATGGCCCGGGGATTCCGTCCGAACATTTATCGCGGATTTTTGAGCGATTTTATCGAGTAGATAAAAGCCGCTCTAAAGAAAAAGGAGGAACTGGCCTGGGGTTAGCCATCGTAAAGCACATTATTAATGCCCATGGTTCAAAAATTACGGTAACGAGCAAGATAGACAGAGGAACCACGTTTACCTTTAAATTAGAAAAAGCGGATTGATTTTAAAGACACTATTTATCCTATTCATAAACATTGTCTTGAAATGAATGACTTATTTTACGGATTAGGCTGATTGAACTTTTTTGACTTATTTTACGCCATTAATTCAAGAAAAATAGAAATTTTCCAATATTAATCACACTTCAAAAAGACGATTCTTCTATGAACATTGCACTTGTCACTGGTTCGGCCGGATTGATTGGGAGCGAATCTGTCGCTTTTTTTGCTGATAAATTTGACCTCGTGATTGGGGTAGACAACAATTTACGTCAATATTTCTTTGGACAAGACGGAAACACCGAATGGAACCGCAATCGTCTCCAAGATGGTTTTGCCAATTATAAACACTACAGCGCTGATATTCGGGACGTGAGCCAATTGGAGCCAATTTTTAAAGAATACGGCACCGATATTAAGCTTATCGTGCACGCAGCTGCGCAACCGAGTCATGACTGGGCGGCTCGCGAGCCA
>JAIXPV010000315.1 GCA_027486105.1 Runella sp.
AAAAAAAGGTAGAATTTCCATAATTTTAACGGGTGCGAAAGCACTTTACAATTGGTTAGTAATTTAAAAAAGCCTCGGCGAGTTTCGCCGAGGTTTTTTATGGGAGATTTTAACAATAAGGGGGTAATATCCTGTTTGAAAATGCTTTAAGTGGTCAGAGAAAGTGCTGGCAATGAAACCAACAATGATTAACGAAGATTCAATATGGCAATAAACACATCACGCCGCTTTGCCCTGAAAAATATAGCAGGCAGCGCAGCCCTTTTATCGTCGCCGATGACGCTGACAGAAGCTTTTGCCGCATCCGACAAAGCCCTTGGACCCGAGCTCAAAGGCAGAATCAAGCAGTCAGTTTGCCGCTGGTGCTACAGCAAAATACCACTGGAAGACCTTGCCCGCGAAGCAAAAGCCATGGGACTGCAATCCATTGAATTGTTGGGGCCCAACGATTGGCCCATTATTCAAAAATATGGCCTGACGTGCGCCCTTCCCAACGGTGCGGGTATGGGTATCGAAAAAGGATTTAATAATCCGATTTATCATGACGATTTGGTGGCGAGTTATGAAGCCCTTTTTCCTAAGTTGGTGGAGGCGGGCCTGAATACCGTTATTTGTTTTTCGGGCAACCGAAAAGGGATTTCTGACGAAGAAGGGTTGGTAAACTGTACTGTGGGACTCAAACGCCTTATGCCCTCCGCCGAAAAGTATAAAATCACCCTCATCATGGAGCTGCTCAACAGTCGGGTAAATCACAAAGACTATCAGGCCGATAAGAGCGCTTGGGGCGTTGAGCTTTGTAAGCGGGTAGGCTCGGAGCGGTTTAAATTACTCTACGATATTTATCACATGCAAATTATGGAAGGCGACATCATCGCCACCATCAAACGCGACCATCAGTACTTCGGGCATTATCATACGGGCGGCGTACCAGGGCGCGCCGAAATCGACGATACGCAAGAACTGAATTACCCCGCCATCATGAAAGCCATTGTGGATACGGGCTATCAGGGATATGTGGCGCAGGAATTTATCCCCAAACGCCCAGACCCCATCGCTTCGTTGAAACAGGCCGTGGAAATTTGTGATGTGTAAAATCTGAAATAATGGAAAAAGGATTTTAATTCTTTAACCGTTCAACACAAAAAAGAAGAGTCCTGCTTTTTCAAAGGCGGGGCTCTTTTGCGTTCATACGCACCACAAAGGCGCTTTAGGCAAAGGTTCTGTTGGAGGTATTGTTAAAATGAACCCATATTTTATGTATGTTGTATAATTTTAATCCAAATTATATTTTGTTAATGTACTTATTTTGTACTAATAAAACCTGATTTTGGCTATTTACAAGGAGCTAAAAAAGGTATTTCAGAATATAATTCCGTTCAAATGATTTTTCATGCACTTCGACCCTTAAAACCTACGCTTCATCCCATTTCCCTTTTTCAGCTCAGAAAAACCCGCCACTTTTGTCATGTCATTAAGACAAACAAACAGCCAGAAACAAAAAATTAAAATAATTACAGCCAACAATTTAAGAACATTAAAATCATGAAATCTCTAATCACAACCGCCGCCTTAAGTCTTTTAGCATTAAGTACCATCGCCGAAGCTCAACCTCAAAAAGAGCAATCGTGTGTTGCCGCTCACTTAATGGCCTCGTTACCAACTCAGGATGTTGAATCAACTACTCCCGCTTTTGTGGTCCTCAATATTCAATCGTTAATGGCTTCATTGCCCACGCTGGACGCTACCAACGAAATGCCGACCAACCTAATGAGTGCTGAGTTGATGGCTTCGTTGCCTACTGAAGATGAAAACATCGAAGCACCTGCTGCTCGTACGAATACCACGAAGCTGATGGCTTCTTTGCCTACTGTGGATGAAACAATGAGCTTGCCCGCCGCTCGTATCAGTGCAGCAAAATTGATGGCTTTGTTGCCAACGATGGATGCAACTACCGTAACGAGTGTGTTGGTAGATACTAACATCAATCATTTTGATAGCAAATATCATCATACACCCACTCGTTTGACTGAAGAATAATCAAGCTACAATTCCATATAATCAGATAGAAAGGCGCGTCAGAAGGAGGTTAAACTCCCACGATGCGCCTTTTCGTGTTTTAGGCCGTTTTCTCCTGATGGCGCCATTGCTCGGCTTTGCGCCCCACCCACCAGAAAGAGAATGCCAGAATGGCGAAAAAGATGCCTTTGTTGGTTCGGTCCCAGAAGTATTCAAAGTACCGCGTGTAAATATTGGCCAAAAAGAACACTAGACAAATATCGCGCAGGGTATCATTTTTGTTTCTAAATGCGTAGGCTGTAAGCGCGGCCAAAACGACCGTAAAGCCCGCCGACCAGTACCAAAGCGTGCCCTGTTTGATGGCTGACCAGCGTCCCAAATCGTCGTAATTGCCAAAAATCGAGAGCATCCAAGCCGCAAAAAGAAATAAAACTAGTCCAAAAGTATACGTGGCGCGCTCAAATGAAATTAGCGGTTTGAGTTTGTCTATCAACCACGACGATGCCCAAATCAACAGCCCTAAAAGGGTCATGCTCAACGGATAATTCATTCCTGCAAACCGAAATCCCCCTCCCGACCATTCGTAGATTTGAACCGCCCACCAGCCCGTCAACGATAAAAGCATGGCAATCCATAAAAGCTGTGAAGACAAAAAGCCACCGATGAGACCATAAATGACGGTGGCCATCAGCAAAGGTTGAGCATAATTGCCGTTGAAAAGTCCCAGACTGCGGGTCCAGTAAGCAATTGCTACTGCTACGCTAAGGGCAATGGTAATGGTATAAGATTCATTGCTAATTTGGGAGGTGGGGTATTTGTGTTTTCGGCGGCGGGCCAAGTACACAAACAAGCCCGCTACGAGTGTGAAACCTACGCCTACGGTCGCTTCCGAAAACTCCCATCGTTTGCGCAATAATTCAATCCATTTTTCATCAATCACCAACGCCCCAAAAGCCAAAAGGCCGCAAGAAACGGCCGAAATGAAAGCGTACCAAGCAATGGTGTCAACGTTGGAGCTGCGGACTTCGTAGCTATTGCGCAGTTCTTCGGCTAGTTCAGGGGATATTTTTTGGGAATCTTCCCAGAAACGAATGGCGTTGATGATGGTAGCAGCTTCTTTTTTGTCAAGTTTCATAGGGCTGTTGATTGATGATCAGACTGGTAAAATCCCGTGCCGGTGGAGTCATTGATTGGCGGAATACGTCTCAAAATAAAGGATTTTATTGAAGTGTCAGAAAGTGATAGTAGCGCTACGCGGCCATTTATGAAGAAATTGAAACAAAAGCGATGGATGTAATAAGTAATCATTTGATTATCAATATGTTTTTGCTTTGTGTTTTTGATTTTTCTTTTTTATGCCCTTTCTTTTTTGTCCTTATTTAATCCTGTTATAAATTGCCGTAAAATAACGTTATGAAAAAATATATATTATTCTTTGCCTTTCTACTTTCATTGCCGGCATTTTCCCAAAATGGCTGCGAAAAAACGATTCACTATGAGTACAGCAGTTTTGACGGTGAGCATCGGTTTTTTACGACCAAAGAAGATGAGAAAAAAAGAGACGAGCCTCTTTACTTCGAAAAGGCGTTGTCGAAAGGAGAAACAAAATATTATGTACACATAAAGGTGTATTATCCAACGTTTTATACGGCATTGGTTGACCTTAGTATTCAGTTTACCGATGGCTCAAACATCTTGCGCCGGCAGCAGCTCATTGGGGTAAAGCCTTCCAAAATAACCAATTTCTATGAGTCCACTACGCTTTTTCGGATTAACGAAAGCGAATTGAATTTGCTGCTGAGCAAGCGTATTGGCGGTTTTAGGATACAAACCGATGAATTTAAAATTCCTGCCGAAGAAGGTGTTAAGTTAAAACACGATGTGGAATGCCTTCGGTACGCTCAAGTGCCTAAGTGAGCTGTTGGAGTTTTTCCGCCAACAGCCATTGCCACTTTCATTTTATTTAATCAACTTCTGCTCTTCCCTCCACCGCATCCGGTAGGCATTGATGGCGGTTTTTCCCAATTTGTTGATTAGGCGATAATTGACCACTACGCCCACGGCGGCACCAATGCCTGGGATAAGTTGGGCCATTTTGGCCAGGTCGATGTAATCGCGGTATTCCTGCTGGAAGGTGCGCCAGTCGAAAGCGTGGATGTCTTCGGGAAGTTGTTTGCTTTTTTGGTCCCAACTTACCATCTGTAAATAGACTTCTTTGCGGCGCTCCTGACTCGAAAAAGCCAGTTGGAAAATATGCAGGATATAAAGACGCTCGCGGTAATCGTCGATGGGGTAACCGTACTGCGCGGCAATATCAAAGAGTAGTTTGAGCTTAATACTCAGCAACAGGGGAAAATCAGCAAGTGCCAACAGAAATCCACCCGCACCCGCTACACCACCTTCAGCGGCTCCTGCCGTTTTGTAAAAATTGATTCGCTTTTGCACGGCAGATTCACGCTCTTCGAGTGTCATAGCTGGAATCGGTTGGGGGGTAATAAATTCAGCCCCAAACAACACTCCTCGCGTCATTTGCTTGATGGTGGCGGTAATAACGTCATGGATTTTGTCGGGAATGAGGTTATTTATCCAAGTCTGGGCCGATTTTGATAATCGGTTGACGGCCGAGGGCTTTTTA
>JAIXPV010000594.1 GCA_027486105.1 Runella sp.
AACAAATAGTTCTTGCTGTCGGCTTTGTGGATTTTTTTGATAGAAATGCCTGGGTAATTAATCACGGGAGTGGTTTCACCAATGTCGTTTCCATGAACCAACAATTGAAGATTTTTATTTTTCATTCCCACCCACCAATTGAGGGGTTCTACGTGCTCTATTTGAGCAGTTGCACTCCACCATAGGGCAGACAAAAGAAAGATAAGAGCAATTTTTTTTTGCATGTTCATCATTTTTTTAGTAAAAATTCAATGGGAATAGGAAGTCGTTTTTTCCACGCTAGCTCGCTGTGGGTGTCTCCTGGAAAAGATCGGGTTATCCAATTTTTATCCGAAAATCCTTTTGCTTGTAAAATAGCATCAACCTGTTTTTGAAGTGGTGGATAGAGCGCGTCCAGTGTTTGATTGCCATAGTCAAAGTAGATTTTATGCGATTGGTAATCAGGCAGTTTTGTGTTTATGTATTTAAAAAAAGCCGCGGGAATAGGATTATTGTCGTTACTAAAAATCCCTGGCCAGTGGGTGGACAAACAGGACGCTCCGCCAAATACAGTAGGGTACTCACAAATCGCATACATCGAAATAAGCCCTCCCATGCTCGAGCCTGCCACGAAGGTATTGTTTACATCGGGAAGCGTGGAGTAAGTCCTGTCAATCAACGGTTTTAGTTCCGTTACCAAAAATTTGAGGTAATTATCGGAAACAGGCTGAAAAACCTCTTTGGTTCGGCCTACTTTTTGGAGTTGTTCAACCACAAATTGTTTTTCTGACGATGTTAAGTGTTCGTAGGGTTTTTGAGGAAAATAATCGGCATGTCGGCCTTTGTCCGAATTCCAAATACCCACCACGATAGTTGCTTTAATTTTATCATGGGCCATCAAGTGAGTCAGTGTTTCATCCACTCCCCATTCTTGTTTATTCCAATTGTTGGTACTATCAAACAGCATTTGTCCGTCGTGCATATAGAGCACTGCGTATTTTTTTTGGGGAGAATATCCATCGGGTAGCCAAATATCCACGTTTCTGGCCGAGACGTATTGAGAAGCGAAGTTTTCAATTCTTTTGATGCTTCCCGAGCTTACTTTGGGTAGATTTTGGGCAAAAGTACCGAGAGATAACAGGCTTAGGATCAATAATGATTTCATCGTTTTTTTAATTATCCGTTTTCATTGGCATCTTAATCAAATCTTCTGCTGGTGCACCTACTTGCAGGTCTTAGCTGTCAATCAACCATATCGTACTAAACGCGGGAGATGATTAAAAAAGCACCGACAAAAGTTTATCAGTGCTTTCGATAATCAACCTATTAGTTTCCAGTTTGGATTTTTATCTATCTCTTACTGAGCTTGTAAGTGGGTTTGGCGGCATTGGTAAAATCAAGTACAATATCGTATGTACCTGCTTTTACGGCAATATTGGCACCGCCTGTCTCCAAAGAACCGTTTGCTCCATCATCGCCGTAGTTTACGCCCCAATCATCATTTTGGCGGAATTTGATTTCGCCATCAATCAGTTTGATATTGGACAGGGTAAAAATACCTTCATTGCCAAAATCGGGTCTGAATTTAGCATCGGGGCCATTCCAACCGTTAGGAGTGGCACTACCCACTACTCCCCATACTTTGGTAGCAACAATGGTATATTTCAGGGTTTTAAAGTCGATTGTCACCAAGTAAGTACCAGCTTTTACCACAATATTGTCCCCCCCAGCTTCGAGCGTACCATCAGCGCCTTTGTCACCGTAGTTTACGGCCCAATCTTCGTTCTGCCGAATCTTGATTTCGCCGTCTTTCAACGTCGCAATCGCTCTCCATTGGTCAGAAGAAGGGTCATAGAAAAAGGACACATCGGGCGCGCTCCAGCCATTTGGCGTAGCCGAGCCGACAATTCCCCACGAAAACTTCTCCACGGTGTATTTGAGGGCTGTTAAATCCACTGTGATTTTGTACGACCCTGCTTTGACGGCAATATTGTCTCCCCCTTTCACAAGGGTACCATTCGTGCCGCCGTAGTTTACGTCCCACTTGTTGTTTTCACGGAATTTAATTTCGCCATCGGTGAGTGTCACATAAGCTACATACACGTTGGATTTATCGGTTTTATAAAACGGCAAATCGGGTGTAGCTCCCCAGTTGTTAGCCGCCGAACCCACCACACCGAGATTCGTACTCAGGTCAAGTTTGTCCAAGTAAGGCGTTGCTTTCAGCGAAACAACCGACGAATTCAGATGGGTACTTCCCCCCAAAAACGACTGCACTTTTACGTCCACATCTCCAGCAGTGGCCACTTTCAAGCCTAATTTCAATAAAATAGGGTTTAATTCTGACGTTTTGAAGGTTTTTTTCAGTTCAGCCCCCGTTGTTATTGCAGTAGCGTTTGAGAAATCACCTCCTTTTTTGTCAATCAAAATCGTGTAAGCTGCGGGTGCATCAAAACCATAATCAGGCTTTGCCCACGAGATTGTCAGGGCTTCTTTATCGGCATTTTCTTTGGTCAATACCACCGACGAGGCCGAAAGGGTCACCACAGGCACAGCTCCAGAATTAATGATGGCCTTTATTTCGTCTTTTTCGCAGGAGTTCAAGGTCGTTAGGACTACGACTGCGTATATGAATTTATGAAACCAATTTTTCATGTTTTTTTGAGTTAATCTGTAATCATAGATTTTTCAGCGACTTAATAACCAGCATTTTGTACCAAATTAGGATTGGCCGTTAAGTCGGTGGAAGGAATAGGGAAGATTTTTAAATAATCCTGCACACCCGCGCCGTCTTTTACACCGCCTTTCCAAGCCCATAAGTAGGATGAACTGGTGAATTTGCCGAAGCGTACCAAGTCCGTACGGCGGCCACCTTCCCAAGACAACTCACGGCCGCGCTCAGCCAATACAAAATCAGGGGTTAAATCTGCCGCGGCAATATTGCCCGATGTATTTCCATAGGCCCGTACCCGAAGTTTATTGACATAATCCAGTGCCAATGCTTTATCAGCAGCCCCACGTGCTGCAGCTTCGGCATAAATCAAATACGCATCGGCTAAACGGAACATAGGAAAATCTGTATCAGGATGGGTAAGGTTAGTTCCTACTTTGCCCGCTGAGGTTATATTTTTGTATTTAGGCATGGCATAGCCGTCGGTAAAAGTGGGAATTTCGTTTATTTCCAGCTTTTGTCCGTCGGTATAAAACATTGCTCTTTTATCGGTCTTGCCCGAAGGGTCAGCAAACAATTTCACAAAGGAAGGCGTCACTCTAACACCACCCCAACCGCCGTCGATGCCATAACTTGAAGCAGGCATCGAACCACCCACGGGCGCATGGCACAGAAAAGTCATCCCGCCCCAAGTTTGGCTGCGGTTGCCGTCGGCGGCCAAAGCCCAAATCACTTCGGATGAGCTGTGGTTATCTGCTTTAAACAAATCATCGTATTTTGACTGCAAACTGTACCCTGCATCAATCACTTTTTTGGCATAGGTGGCAGCATCAGCATAACGGTTACCTTGGCCTTGCGCCTCCGCATTGAGATACAACTTTGCCAACAGCATCCAAGCGGCCGCTTTGTCAGCACGAGCATACTCATTTTTACGCGCATCAACCAACTCACTACCAATGGCTTTCAGCTCTGATTCAATGTAAGCAAACAAATCCTTCGCATTGGTTTGTTTAGGTGGCGCTGAGCCTACAACGTCGTTATCGGTAACAAACGGCACATTTCCCCCAAACAAATCTAACGCGTGCCAGTAGCTCAGTGCCCGCAGAAAACGCGCTTCGGCCCGCAGTGCTTTTGCATCGGTAAGGACTGTACCTGACACTCCCCTTTCTCCCAATTTTGCCTCGCTAGTTTCGCGGATAAATTCATTACAAGAAGCAATTTGGTAAAAAACGCGGTTGTAAAAACCTCTTACAAAAGGATTATTGGACGACCATTTCATTTGGTGTAGTTCGGGCAAACCCGCATCACTCCAAGCAATTACGGCTTCGTCAGTTGTAAGTATTTGTAGGTACCAATAATTGCGCAAATAGCTCGAAAAGCCTTCGTCCATACCTTTGATGTCTTTGGTACGGTCGTCGCCAGCAGGCCCTTGCTGACCTGTTAACATCAGTCCTGAGTAAAGCTTTGCACCTACTTGTCGGTAAGCTGCGGGATCAGTGTATACCGTTGCCGAGGTAACCTCATTAAACGGCATTCTGTCAAGGTCTTTCACACAAGAGGAAACCGCCAACGCCAGCGCGAGCCCTCCCACTATTTTATTTTTATGGATGAAATTCTTCATTTTTTCTTGTTTTTTGGAAATGTTTATCCGTTAAAAACTCCTAAAATCCAATGTTTAAACCCAAAGTGTATGTCCGAGGCATGGGATAAATATTGTTGTCAATACCACCGCTTACTTCGGGGTTAAGTCCCGTATATTTGGTGATAACAAACACGTTTTGTACCGTCGCGGATACGCGTGCCGAGGTTCTTCCACCAAAAAGCTTACCCAAATCATAGCCCGCAAAAAGGTTGTCCATGCGCAAGAAAGAGGCATTTTCCATGTAGTAATCCGAGAAATACTGCGGGGTAGCAAACTGGGTTACGTTGACGTTGGGCACCACATTGGCCAATGAGTTGTTGGCCCCTTGGAATGCCTGCAACACACCACGCGTAGAAACGATGTTGTTATAAACGTAGTTACCAAAGTTGCCACGAACCACAAAACCACCACTCCATTTTTTATAAGAAGTTTGGGCGTTGAAGCCGATAAAAACGCGTGGAGCAGGAGATTTGTAGTGATAATAATCGTCGACGGTAATTTTACCATCCTGATTGCGGTCAACGTACACACCTTCAACGGGTTTGCCGTTTTGGTCATACACTTGCTGCGCCACAAAATACGACGATGCAGGATAACCCACCGAATGAATTTGAATGGTGCTGCCTACACCGCCTGCGATGCCACCTACCAACACGCCTTTGTAATTGGGGTCGTTGGCAGAGGTTAGTTTAGTGATTTTGTTCTCGTTGTACGTAGCATTAAAGCCCAAGTCAAGCGTAAAATCTTCTTTGCTGATGGCGTTGTAGTTCAACAAGAGTTCCAATCCTTTATTTTCAATCGAACCTACATTCGACAAGATTTCGTTGGTGAGGTTGGTGCCTGCCGCAACGGGAACAACGTTTAGCAAATCAGTGGTTTCTTTGCGATAGTAATCAATACTACCCGATACTCTTGCTTTTTTGAAGGCAAAATCCAAACCTACGTTTTGGGTAACGGTCTGTTCCCATTTGATGTTGGCGTTGTATCCTTCAGCACGCAGCGTGGTATAAAATGTATTTCCCAATTGCTGCTGAGCTGTAGCTGTACTTGGCGTATAGCGTACCAAATAAGCGAAATTTTGACCTACGTCTTGCTGTCCTGTTACCCCATATCCTAAGCGCAATTTCAAGTCAGACAGCACGTTAGAATTTTTCAAAAATTCCATTTCGTTGATTTTCCACGCAAAAGCCGCCGACGGGAACGTACCCCAACGGTTGTCTTTGGCAAACCGGGACGAACCATCGCGGCGAAGTGTGAAGGTCAACAAATAGCGGTCCTGAAGGTTCAAATTTGCCCGTCCAAAGAAAGATACCAACGTATTTTGGGTTTTGTAGGGGCTATCGTTGATGATTTTGGTTTCTGCGGCATCTTTGGTAATGCTCGTGGTGGTATTCAAAAAATCTTGGTACGAGTACCCCGCCGTCAAATCAATGCGCGTATCCCTGGTGAGGTCTTTTACGTAGTTGAAGTAAAAATCCAATAACTTATTAGAGCGGTCTTGGGTATAGACAGTCTTCTCGCCGCCATTACTGAAGTTTGAAGCCGCCAATGCGGGTATATGTTTGTTTCCTTCACTTTTTGAAACATCATAACCCACGTTCAGATTGGCGTGTAGTTGGGGCAAAAAATGGAATTTATAATCCAACTGCATGTTACCGATACTACGATTAACGGTACTTCTATCGTCAGTCAAATTTAATAACCCAAGTGGGTTACGGGTTGCGATGGTGTTGGGTTTTCCGTCGGCATTTACCCATTCAAAATAGCCACCGTACGATTCTTTACCCGAAAAAATAGGCTGAGTGGGGTCGAAATCAACCGCCGCTCCAATTGCGCCCTGATTGGCGAAACGGTTTTTGACAGAAGAAGCTTTTACATTAATATCTACTTTCAGGTGGTTGTCGAGTAGCATAGGAGTCAAACCTACGGAAGCCGAAGTACGCCCCATGTTAGAAGTTGTGAGAATACCGTTTTGGTTGGTATAGCCCACAGAGACGCGGTAGGGCATATTTTTTACCGAACCCGTAACACTCAGGTTGTTGTCGGTGCTGACCGCCGTACGATAAATTTCTTTTTGCCAGTCAGTTACAGCAGAGCCCAATAATGATTTTTGAGCAGATGTTCCATATTGATTGACTAAGGCCCGAAAATCGTCGGCAGAGAGTACCTCTACTTGCCCCGTTCTTTGGCCTACTGAAGCTTGGGTACTCAAATTGACACGCATTACATCACCTTTTTTTCCTTTTTTGGTGGTAATCATAATGACCCCATTAGAAGCCCGTGATCCATAAATAGCGGTAGCAGAAGCATCTTTAAGGATGTTAAACGACTCAATGTCATTGGGATTAATTAAACTCAGCGGATTGGGAGCGCCTTTCAATTCACCGTTGTCTAAAGGTACACCGTCAATGACGATGAGGGGGTCGTTGCTGGCGTTCAGTGAGGCACCTCCGCGAATACGGATGGTACTCCCCGCCCCTGGCGCACCGCCATTGGGCGTGATTTGCACCCCTGCTACTTTACCAGCTACCAATTGGTCGGGGGTGGCAATGTTACCCTTGTTAAAATCGGCCGCTGTAATAGAGGCAATCGAACCCGTAAGGTCTTTTTTGCGCTGTGTACCATAACCAATGACCACCACCTCGGCCAACTGTTTGTTGTCATTTAGCAACGTCACAGAAATGGTCGTGCGATTTCCTACCGCTACTTCCTGCGTAGTCATTCCTACAAAGCTGAAGACCAACGTGGCATTGGCAGGCGTTACAATTTTGAAGTTTCCTTCGGCATCGGTTTGGGTTCCTCTGGTAGTGCCTTTTACTAAAACACTCACGCCAGGCAATGTGGCGCCGTTGCTTTCCTGCACTTTGCCAGACACGGTAAGGTCTTGTGCCATGGCAGAGGCTACCGCCAGTAACCATACCAACACTACGAGTTTCAACCGAGGGGCTGCGCCCACTTGCCAAAACATATTATAGAAATAAATCATCATAGGGGTTTATAATAAATTGTTTAGAAAATTTTGCTTAAGAAATTGACTCTACAAACTGTAATTGTCAAAAACTTCTTGCAAAAGTACCATCAGTATTAGGGCGATTCGTTCCACTTTGTAGTTTGAAACCTATTTTAAAACCTGTGTTTTAAATAGGTCAAATTGGCTGATTTTCAGAAGTTTTAAGAAAACGCAATGCGTTCCACTTTATAAGGTGGCACGTATTTTGGGAGAAAAAGGGCGTATTTTCTATTCTTCAACCCGCGACTCATAGAAGAATTCACGCGGAGTTTGTTGGGTCATTTTTTTAAATGCTCGGTTGAAGGAAGTTTTAGAATTAAAGCCCACTTCAAAAGCAATGGCCAGCATGGTGTATTGCCGGTTGCGAGGGTCTTCAAAACGTATTTTAAATTCCTCTATACGATATTCATTGATGAAGTCAAAAAAGTTTTTATCATACCCTTCGTTGATAATTTTAGAAAGAAGATGCGGCGTCATTTTGAGCTTCTGAGCAAGTTCATTGAGCGTCAGTCCAGGGTTGGTATAGGGTTTGTTTTTCTTCATGTAGCTTTCCACCTTCTCTTTGTAATTGGAGAGATTTTCGACCAATTCAGGTTCTTTTTCCACCAAGGGAGTCAGCGCATCCTGAATAATAATCGAAGGTTCATCGTTGGGTTTTAGGAAGGAAATAGGCTGCGTTGGTAATTTAAAAATCTCAGGTTGATGAATAGCAAAATATCCCAAAAAATAGGGGATTGTCGAAAAAGCCAGCCAAATGGTATCAATACTTTTTTGGACAATGGATATGGTTTCCATTTTTAGAAAATAGCCTACCACAAAAAGCCCGCCCGAAAATAACCATAAAACCAAACAAACTGCCTGCAAGGCAAGTACTGTTGAAAGGTATTGCAAATTTTGTTCGTAAGAAGCCTGATTAGCGTATAAAGCTCGGTACGACCTAATTACCCGCCGGCTGGCCAACCAATAATACACATTTACCATCAGCGCCACCGTACCCGTTCCCCAAAAAAGCCCTATCAAATCAACGTCACGATTCACGATTTTGATTTGAAGGCTTTTGTCTTCCATTAAAAAATAGGGCAAATACATAAAAAACTGCAGGCTTGGCAACACAAAGTGCACCCACCATTTAGAAGGGAATTTAGGCGTCTTAAAAAGCAGTTTCTGAATGTAAAAATAGAAAAGAGGCGCGTATAAAAACAGCACAAAATCAGGTATTAACAACAACTTTGTGTACTCCTGCGCCACTTCACGATACGCACTTACTACCCTAATAAAAACGACGACCGCCATAAATGCCAACGAGACCACCAACCAACGATTTGCCTGACGGTTATAGTCCTGCATAGACGTTAT
>JAIXPV010000653.1 GCA_027486105.1 Runella sp.
GACCTACCAAGAAATGTACGACAACTATTTCGAGGATTTGGAGCAAGAAGCCGAGCAGTTTTTAAAGTTTCATGCCGTTCCGGAAGAGTTGATTCTCGACGACAAATACTTGGCCGACTTATTGGTCAAAAATTATCCGTACGAAATTCAGTTCATTGACGAAAAAAAATACCCCGAACTCATCGGGATTCGCTCGATGCTGGTTTCGCGCGGCGATAAGTTACGGCTGCTCATCAGCCCCCAACTAGACGCCAATCAGCGGGCGTTTATCTACGGGCGCGAGTTGGGGTATCAATTCATGAAGCTCAAAAACCGACTGAACACCACGCACTTAGTGGAAGCCGAGTCGTTTGAACAACTCCTCAACAACTACAAAGCCTCTTATTTTTCCAGTGCCATTATCATCAAAGGCGAAGTGTTGGCCAAGAAACTATCTACGTTTTTTGAGCAGCCGCATTTTGACGGGGAAGCATTGGTCAACATGATCAATTATTTTCACAGTACGCCCGAGTCGTTTTGTTATCGACTGAGCAATATCCTTCCTAAATACTTCGGAATCAGCCAGTTGTTCTTCCTCAGATTCAACAATTTTGCGGGGCAAAACCGCTTTGATTTGACCAAAGAGATGCACATTGCGCGCAAGCACAATCCACACACCGTGCGCGACGAACACTACTGCCGTCGTTGGATTTCGCTGAGTATTTTACACGAACTGGCCGAGTTGCAATCGCGCGGAGAATACGAGCAGATTCTGTGCCGAACGCAGGTTTCGCACTACATGGACACGCAAGACCAGTATTTTGTGGTGTCGTTTGCCAAGCCGATGTCGCCCACGCCCAACCTCAACGTGAGCGTTTCGATGGGGATTCGGTTGGACGAAAATGTGCTCTCAAAAATCAAATTTTTGAGTACGGGCGAAATCACCAAACGCGAAGTAAACGAGACCTGTGAGCGCTGCCCTTCGTTTGACTGCAAAGAGCGCATGGCCGCGCCCACCGTACTCCAACGCAAACGCAAAAACGAAGCCATCCAAAAAGCCATGAAAATGCTAAGCAGCGAGGCGTAGGGGTGCTGTTTTTTGCGTCAAGCTGTTTATTTTTGGTGTAGATGCACAAGTAGAGGCGTATATACAGATGTTGGCAGTAATGCAGGAGCGACACTATAAAATTGAGAGATTACAAATAAATTATGGAACAAGAGTTATTGAAAATTGCGTCAGACGCTTTAAAAAAAGCAGCTTTAAACGAAGACGCTAAAAGTTTTGTCCTTCAAAACGACAAACTATTCAAAACACTAAAAAAGGCAGCAAATCGCTATATTGGTGGAGAAACTATTGACGAAGCTGTTTTAACGATTAAAAAGTTCAATGAAAATGGCTTTGTCGTTACAACAGACTTTATGGGCGAAAGCATCAGAAACGAAAAAGAGGCAATTGAGGCAACCAATGAATTTTTAAGTTTTGCAAAAGTTGTAACATCGGAAAAGCTCAACTCTTCCATTTCCTTAGACTTATCCCATATCGGGCTTTTGGTTTCAAGAGATTTGACCATTACAAATTTGAAACTTATTTGCGATGAAGCAAATAAAAGTAATCAAGAAGTAATCATAAGTATGGAAGGAACAGACCGTACTGATATGATTATTGACATTTACCAAGAAGTTTTAAAGACACACTCAAATTTAGGTATTACTCTACAAGCCTATCTTCATAGAACAAAAACAGATTTTGAAAATCTAATAAAACTTTCGGGGAGTATAAGAATAGTTAAAGGTGCTTATGACACCCCAAAAGGACTATCAATTCCAAGAGGGAATGAACTTGACGAAATTTACTTGAATTATGCAGAGCAGCTTTTGGCGACTAATCATAAATGTGCAATTGCTTCTCACGACAGTAAAATACATAGCAAAACTCTTGAATTGATTGACAAATATTCGCCAACAAATTATGTACTGGAAAGACTGTTAGGAATTTGTAACGAAGATTTACAAACTTATAAAGACAGAGGCTATAAATGTAGAATGTACGTTGTTTATGGAAAGGAGTGGTATCTGTATTTGTGTAATCGTTGGGCTGAATATCCTTTAAATCTTTTCAGAGGACTTGCAGACATTGTAGAATAATGCACTACTGCCAACAAGGTATTGCCAAAAGCGGAGCTGAAGTACTAAATTGAACATTTGTGCAAGGTTTAACATTCATTCTTCGATTGAACTTTTGTGCTAAAAATCCCCGCCTTCGGCAATACCCAAACCGTTATTAGCAACTTTAAAACGACCAGCAGAATAAGAACAAAATGTTTAGACAAGAATTGCAAACATATTTTGACAGAGTATATCCCTACTCTAAAATTAACACTGAACACACTCTTGGCGGACAAGTTCATATAAGATTTGAACTGGGTGGAGAAGAATTGGAAAACGGAACGATAGAGAGAGTTAAGCAAGCAACAGACAGGGCATTGACCATTTTCAACGAAACATTCAATGACCCGACAAACGAAATTTTCATTCTAATTTACGAATACCAAGGTGAAAATATTTTCAACGCTTCAAACGACTATTTACACAAACAATTTCCCGACGACAGGTTCAAGAAATTCTACAATCAATTGGAAACTGTAAATACTCGCAACTTCACGACAGACGAAAATGGGAATGATGTTTTAGAAAAAGAGAAAGTCAGAATTATAATTGGAAAACTTCCTGTTAAAGACATTAATGTAAAAAATATTCTTAGGGGAATTGTAAACACTGAAATGGGTTTTGACCCTAGAATAGACCAAAGAATTTTCTTTTTCGACCCAACGACAGATAGAGCATTTCAAATATATGACGACAGAGGATGCTATGTTTGGAGCGACAAAGCAGGCAAAATTCGTGACATTTACATAAAACGAAATGACTGGATTGTTGAATATCACAGAACAGAAATTGAAGAATACTTTAAGCATTGACAATAAAAACGGCTTGTAAAAGCAGCTACCCCAAAGGCGGGGTTTCGTGTTCTAAAGACAATTTTGTGGTTAATGAAACATTAGTTTTTCAAATCAACATTTGTGCTAAAATTCCGCCACATCGCAAAGCCCCGAACCGTTGTATGTAAGACTTTCCAAGCTTTCGACTGGCAAAAAACTACGGATGCGCCAAGCCACCGTCGATCATTTCCAATTTGCGGTCGGCCATGTCGGCGAGGTGTTCGTTGTGGGTCACGATTGTCCTGCTCCCCTAAGCTGCGACCAAATTGAAGTAGAGATTATGATTTTTGTCAATAAACTGTTGAGGGGTTAAATATCCCAGTGACGAATGTGGTCTATCAAAATTATAGGAGTTCC
>JAIXPV010000576.1 GCA_027486105.1 Runella sp.
AAAACTCTATAATAATGACAGTAGCACAGTATATTGAAAAGAACAAAATAGAACCCCTACAATGGGTTGATTTTGTTAGAAATTACACCGTAACAAAACCAGTCTCCGAAGACAAAGAGACGGTCACAGAAGCTTTTTTGAATCATACTAAAGCTTGGTCAAAGCTTCAATTTTCCGATGGGAGCGTTTTAGTTAGTGGTGTTAAAATGTCAGAGCCTTACATTACAGGTTTTTTAATTACCGCCCAGCACTGGATAGAAAACCCAAAAACAGTAGTTTTAATGCCTTAATAAAAGAGCCCTACCAAGGGCTTTTTTTTATCTACTTTCTTTTGTAGGCCACCATAACCCAAGCATAACCAACGCAAACGATAAGGAATATAGTAATAAACTCCTCAACTTCAGGCCCCGGGCTTTTCGTTAGAAGGTATACCCCAACAATCAGGATAACGAGCATTAAACGTCTTTGCCAAGCAGGGATGACGTTGTACATTTCTTTTAAAGTTTTCATCTTACATTGGTTTAGGGGGCACAAGAGTACCTTGAATTTCCATAAAATTATCGAACGTCAGATTTTTTTCCAAATGTTGCGCTGATTGCAAGACCAGAGTACGGTAAAAAGCAAGCAGTGGGCAACTTTACTTTTTATTCACCAACCCCAAAAGCTACTATGATAAGAAAGCGAAGACCTGGTGGAGGGCGAAAGCCTACGCCCAGGCAAATTAGTATTGTGGAGGCAGAAGTACTCCAAATTTCCAAGGTTTTGGAGAACATAACTTTCCTGAGCACCGAGCAATTGGCCAAAGAGTTTGGCAAAGCCCCAGTTACCATAAAAAAGAACATCGCTTTGGCCTACGAAAAAAGACGGCCACTGTACGGCAAGTACCACGTTGTTCGGCTTGATCATTATTACTACGCTGCGATATGGAAAAATCAGGAAGGGACACTCAGAGCACCCCTTAGACCCCACGACTTTTCCCCCGAAGAACGTGAAATTATGAAGCAGGTGGCCAGAGAAGCCCACAAGCTTGACATTTTGCAGAAAAGGGAAGAGGAGAAGGAGGAAAGGCGCAAAAAGTACCTAGCAAAGGTTAATGCTATACTACGGCATAATGAAAGGCAAAAGCAGCTGTGGGAAAACTTTTGTACGCAACCTATCGAAAATTCGTGGGAGGGGCGTACTGAAGATGAACAGGTACAGGTGATTTTGGAGTACCTTAGGGGAGTAGCCGCTATTGATGTACAGGTTAGTGTAATGAACAGCGTGGTGTACCTTATTGAGGTCAATGACCAAGAGCAGGCCGTTTTGATGTACGCCACCCGTATCCTAGATTACGTCAAAACGCCCAAGCATTTTTTTATTCCATTTTTCGCGCTGGCGAACTACTTCTCGTTCGTCAATAAGCATCTGGTCTTTTTTGAGGGCATTTTTCAGGAGGAGAGAATACCTTACAGGCCCCATATTTGCGCCACAAACAAATCAGGGAAATTTGAAGAAGAAGATGACGACGTGGAGGATTTATAGTTAAGGTTTTTGATAGGGGCCAAGTGGTCCCTATCAAATTCTAATCTTCGTCATCATAAGTGCCAGGTGACAATTCTGTGCCGTCATCAAGAACGTATTTTGTTGAGTTGTTGGGGTGTACAATCTCATCCTTTAATTCATCTAGCAAGTGATTTAACCTTTGCCGGTACACCTTCTCAAATTCGGCTACCGAAATCTCACCACTCTTCAGTTTAGTGTACACTGAGTCACATTGGGCAGCAGCACTAAGCATCCAATCAATAGTTTCCTGAACAAAATCTCGTCTTTCGGCCATATCAATCTTGTTCTAGTTTTACATTGTCCCATACTGCCACCTTGCTATTCATCATTTCTTCCGACATCACAGCATACGTCATGGTCGACTGCAAGGAACTGTGGCCCATAAGCTTTTGAAGGGCTGGCGCTGACATTCCCGCATTGAGCGAAAACATCGCAAAGGTGTGCCTAGCCTTATGGCTGGACATAAATTGATACTTTGGCCCCCTTATCTCCCTCCAATCATTGCCGTACTTTCGCATTATAACAGTTTCTTCATTAATGCCCACAAGTTCACCAATCTTCTTGACCCTATTATTGTAGATGTGAAGTACCACCTTCCACTTACCACCCAAAGGATTGCCCCCGTATCGTCTCCAAATCTCCTGGGCAGGCACCGACATTTTTACTTCCAGCACTTTTCCCGTTTTCTTCATTGGGCGTCGGATAGCTAGTCTACCATCCGCATCCTGAGATATGTCCGCTGATGTCAGCTTAATCATGTCCGAAAAACGTAGCCCAGACGTTGAGGCAAAGACATAGGCATGGGCAGTCCTTCTTAACTCCTCAGTAGGATACACGTAGTTGTATATGGCCCGAAACTCCTCTTCGGTATGCGATATTTTCACCGACTCATAGGAGTCAATCTTGAGGCCCTTTAAGTCTGCCGGTATACGAATATGAAGTCTAGTATCCGCTGCATCAATGATATTGCAGAACGCACCCCAATACGAACGAGCGCTGGATACCGCCAAATCGCAGTCCATCATAAGGTAATCCATGAAGCCCTCTACCCAGGTTTGGTCCAAATCGTTGAATAAAACCTTATTTTTTACAGGTTCACCCTCCACTGGCACTTCACCACAGTATTCCCTCCAATAAGTTAAGGTAGCTTTGTGAGTCCACTTGGAGGATTCCCCCAAGCGACGTGTCGTGTCGATAAATTCTTGCCAAAAGTCAGACACCACAACCCCTTCCTTTTCTTTGCTTTTCTTGATGTCAAGCAAATCGTATATCGCTTGTACAATAGCATCCTGCATCACCTCCTTGGTTACAGACAACTCCCTGACATCCTCCCAAGCATCCCTTACCGCTTTTATGGTATTAAGCATCACTTCACGATTCGGCTCCTTTTTGGCAATCCTAAATGCCTCCCACACGCTGACAGCATGGGCCTCCATTTCAGCCAAGCGGTCGTTTTGGCGCTGATGGATAGCACCTGTACCACGCCTTCCGACGTGGAATCTTTGCTTTTTATCGTCCCATTCTGATTCTTTGGCACGCATCTCCGTAGACCATTGGATGCGTTCTTTGCCCCAGGCGAGGCGCATTTCTACCAGATAAGCCCCATCCTTGGGTGGCTTATCTTTTCTAAGATAGCAGGAAATATTCATTATTATTATAGATATATTATAAGCACTACTTACTACTTAGCGGGTACTGGCACCTTGAGGTTAATTACCATATAATCACCCACTTGACTGGAGCCAATAATCGAGGGCCCCGCCTCTTTCTGTGCCCTGCGAATCATTTCACCCTCCGCGAAAAACAGCCACATCGGATTAACGTTTAGGCTGTACACTAACTTGGTCACAACCCCCCAGTTTACGTTGTACACCTTAGTCTCTATACGAGAGTAATTGGCTTGGTCCATATCCAACAGTTCACCAAACTCCTTTTGGTTGAGGTTGAGTGCTCTCCTCAACTGTTTTATTCGATTATTGACCTCGGGGTAGTCAACACTTTCTTTTTCGGGTTTCATAATTGTTATTTACAGTATTAATAATGCGATATTAACATATTATTATCTATTTTGTTATAACAAAATAGATTAATTTTTTTTAATTGTCATACCTTTTCTTTGGCTAAAGAAATATTTTCCTTTTCGAGCAAACCATTGTATTTTTCTAGTAGCTTATAATATTTCGTAGCGTCAATATAGCCAGACCTCACTTCTTTATTGACCACCGGTGCTTCACCCGACTGTTCCTCTAACAACCACACCACTGACACCCCCAACACAGAAGCTATATCCTTGATATGAGACAATTTACCATCACCCCTATTAAATATGTTGTATAAGGTTTGTTCGGAAAAACCAGCCCTAGAAGCTAGTTCGGACAGGGTTATTCCCATCTGCTCACACTTTTCAACAATTTTCTTTTTTAGGGTATTCATTTGACTGTCAATGTTTTAAGCAAAATTTAGTACCGTTAACTAAAAATATTTTGAGTTTTTGTTTTGCTTTGACTAAAAAAATTTAGAGTTTTGTCCAGTAATATTTATTTTGCTACAACAAAATAAACTAAGAAAATGGAGAAAACAAAGACTTCGACAAAAAAAAAACCAAAAGCTACGCGCTCAGGGGTGGCCTCAGAGAACAAGCTGTGGGTCAAACAGAATATAAGACCACGCTTTGAAAACTTTAAAAGCTTTTACGTAGCGCTGTGTGACCTGCACAAACACTGGCTAGACCCAGAAAAGAGTATAAGGGCGCAAAATATCTTTTATGGGACTGTGGCACCCAAGTACGAGGAAACCACGAACCTAAGGACTCTTATCATACACCTAAATCAAAAGCAAAATGAACAACTCGAAGTACAATCCCCTACCACCTGATTTTCTTGTAAAAGTTAATGGCAATGACGTAGAACTTACCGATATGGCTGTAAGTCAGCTTCTTGAATTAGAAGAAGAACTTAGGGTGCAGGAGGCAAATATGCTCATGCAGCAGAAGGTAGGAGTAACCCGAGAATCAGATTTCAAGCACCACCTAGTACAAATAATTGAACGTAGAATGTTGTCAATCTGGCAGATGACTTCTGCCGCTGCCAGAGAAGCCGTAATTCATCGCAAAGCCAATGAAAATCGAAATTAAAGCGGAAGAATTGGAGCCAGTTATGCTCCAAGCCGCAAAAATGGCCATAGAAAATGTCATCTCTGAGATGAAATTTAAGGAGGAGGCAAAGTATACCCTCCTAAAGAACGTTGACGTGGCCAACCTTCTTGGTTGTCACAAAAGCTATGTATCCAAACTGGTAGACAAAGGAGTTGTCGATAACTACGGCAATGTAGTCAAACTGAAGGCAATAACGCCTGTTCAGGGACAACTACGCATCCGGTTATCAGACTATCACACATTCATTGACCAATTGGCATAAAAAACCCGCATTAACCATAAGCTGATGCGGGTCGCAATCAATCTCTATAATAATATGAATATGAATCCTTAGACCCACAATCTTAGCGCAAAACTCTAACAATTTATACCAAATTCCAAATGAAAGACCAATTATTCAAGCCAGCCGTAGGTGCTCAGATGGCGTACCAAAACCGAATCCGTATCCTTAATGCCCAGCCAATGCGTATGTACACCTTATATCACGTTGTACTTAATGAAAGAAACGAAGAAAAATCGCACGCTATTAGAAAGAACTTCGTTGATGGCAATTTTACGCCCGAGGAATTGCAGGGCATCAAGGTCAAAGAAGCGGCTAGGGAGGAACACGCTTATATAGTGTACCACTACGGCAGCAATAGACTCCTACTGTGGATGATTGCCCAGGGGTCGATCATCAAGCAGATTTCTGACATCAAAAGCATTTGCCAAGCTAATGGTGGTGTAATCACCAGCTTAGACATCACTATCACCCGCACTGGTACGACACAAAATGATACAGAATACAAATTGGCGTATGACCAAAAGTCGGGCGTACCCCTGTTTGAAGCTACGGAACAAAGGATTGTGGATTTCTACGAAAAGTGCAAAAAAGAGAAGCTGATACGGGGCCAAAATCTCTTTCGTAACGAAGGGGTATTTGAGGGGCGTGCGCTTATGGAAATACCCAAAACAATCTTTATGATTGGCGAAGGTAAGGAAGTTGTGGTGCAGGATTTTTACGACGCCATCATGGACGAGGATGTTGATCGGGCTGAGACAATGTTTAAAATGCTGGCCAAAAAAGTCAACCCCGAAAACCACCTCATTACTGAAAGGGATGCCGAGGGCAAGTATTTAGAGTACGTTTATTCCGACCTAAAAGCCGCGCTGGAAGAACTCCGGTGCCCTTTTTAATATATTTCTTTAACTTCTAAATTTATTCTCCCATGAATGTTATTCTTTCGACGGGCCTAACCACCGAAACTGTTATGGTGCCCATGTCACCCGAGGACCGGGCAGACCGCAACGAGATGCTTGCCAAAAACTTGCAGGAAATTGATGACCTTGATGTCGAAATTCAGGACCTAAAAGACAAACAAAAGGCACGTCGGGCCGAAATCAAGGCCCAGAATCTCCTAGCACTCCAAGAACTACGCTTTAACCAGAAAAAAATGAGCGGTAGCTGGCACGTTGAGCCAGATGAGGTTGATATGACCATGAAGTACTACGATTCCAAAACTGGCGAACTGG
>JAIXPV010000737.1 GCA_027486105.1 Runella sp.
CAATACCGCCAAAGCGGCTACTGGCACAAGTGAACCATTTTTTTGGCTCTTATAAATGAATAAGGCTCCTAAAAGCGCCAATGGGTAAATACAGAGATTAAGATAATGGACAAAGTCATTACCCGTTTTTGTGGCTGCATATAGCGCCGCTACCAGCCATAATACCACAAACCCTCCTATTTGATTAGAGGCAGAAAGCCGTTTGTCTCTTTGAAAAAAACTAAACACGATAAGCAGTCCCAGGCTTCCCAGATACAATAAAAAGTCGGTACTTTTCGCAAAAAAGGAGGGTAATCGAAAAATGGCATCCACCAATGAGCTACCGCCCGCGTAGATGAGGTTTCCGAGCACATAATAATCCCACAAATCATCTAACACCCCAAATACCCCCGCCAATGCAATAATAAAAACAGGCACGGCCAAACCACCCGCCACCAAGACTAACACCGACTTCCAGAAGTGTTTATGTTGATAAAGGCTTGCCAATGCCCAAAGGCCTACTACGGCTACCTGCGGCACGACTTGTATCTTAGCAAAAGGGTTCAGTCCCAATAGTACTCCCAGCAAAAAAATACCTACAAAACCTTTTTGGCGAGCCGCATGTATTTTTGATACGCTCCACAAAGCAACATTTAGCAAAAAAAGCGGCAATTGTTCACTCGAATAGTGTACAAAGTCTGGGTCTTGGGTAAACGCAAGAAAAACCAAGGGAGGAAGAAGGCTCAACTGAGCCGTGGGGGCATCAAAAAAGTTTTTGACACTTTGATAGAAAAACCACAAACTCCCAATAACCCAGACCAAACCCAACAATCGAATAGCCGTATAATCAAAACCCAGCCCCAAAAAGGCAGGAATCAAAAGCATATAGTTATTAATAGGGCCAATGGTCGTTCCATCCACTGATTCCCAATAGGTTGGATATTGGTTTAAGGTAATGGCATGGGCAATAATTTGACTCTCATCTGGATTGATTTCCTGATTAAAAAGCAGCATCGGCAGACGCATAAATACCACCAAAACGGCACCAAGAACCAAGAAAAGGGTAGAAAATAAGGGGATATTTTTTCGAAGAAAAAAAAGCAATACGACTCCAACGGCCAATGCATAGCCCAGTGCAAAATAAACTACAGGGAAATCATCGAAGCTTATCACTTACTGTTTTTTACCAAGTTATAACTCGTATTAATTCGTTTACAATTCTTCCACTTTTTCAATAAAATCACGGTATTGAAGTACGGGAATAAACTGCTGTTGGGTACGGTATTGCAGTACCATAAAAACTAAAAACAACGAAATCAGAAAAGATTGCAGCACCACAATCAGCAACGCCGAACTCAGCGTAGAGGCCCACCCAGGCGTGGCATGGTCCATCCATTTCAAAAATAATACCACAAAAATGATGAGCAACGCAACCAAAGACATTCCGATAGAAAATATCAATATCCGGACTGCCGCCACATCAATCAAAACCGACACAGTACTTAATCCGTGCAACACCAGCGACACAAAATTCATTTTGCTTTCGCCAGCCAAGCGTTTCCCTCGCTCGGTGGGGATTGCTTCGTATGGAATCCGAGAGCGAATGATACCGCCCGGAAAATTATTCCAGATTTCGGAGACGCGTACTAAGTTTTGTAGGCGACGCTGAGGAATAAGCGAAAAGTTACCAAACGTAATCACTTTTCCAGTCAATTGCCTGAAAATGAACTTATAAATACCGTAAAAAAACCTAAAAAGAAAACTTTCCTGCCGCTTGGTCCGCTCGGCAAAAATAACTTTGTCGGGCCATTTTTCGGAGGCCGCTACTAGCGCATTGATGTCTTTTGGTGCATCCTCGCCATCGGCATCCATGACAATGACCTTCTCGCAGGGCAACTCTTTGGCGATGTACGACAAACCAATCGTAATGGCCCGCTGATGGCCTAGGTTACGATAAAGCCGCACGATTTGGATTTTTTGTCCAGCAAAAGGCGCTATTTTTCCCATTTCCTGACTCGAACAGTCATCCACTATAACCAAAGACGTAGCGGCCAGTGTGTCGGTCGCTACGTCTTGATTAATGCGTTCGATGAGCAGGTTTAGTGCCTCCCAATCGTTGTATTGTGGTATAAGTATGACGTATTTTGGGGTCATTTCTTTCGTTATCAGTTATCTATCGAGCATAAGCTGTAGTTACCAGATAACAATTACGCAGGCATTGCCAAACGATCAGCAATACCATCGTGAATTTGAACCAATGTCTGCTCAAGGTTATAACTCCAATCCCAACCTGGATAATGACTCTTAAATTTGGTTAAGTCACTCACGTACCAGATATGATCGCCGATACGGTTGGTTTCTGAATAATGATAGGTCAATTTCTTGCCCGCAATTTGCTCACAAATAGCGATGGCTTCCAACATAGAACAGTTGGCATGGCGTCCGCCACCCGCATTGTAGGCTTCTCCTGGACGCGGGTTCTGATAAAAATGCCAGAACATATTTACCAAGTCGTAGCTATGAATGTTGTCGCGTACCTGCTTTCCTTTGTATCCAAAAATAGTGTAAGGATTGCCCGTAATGGTACACTTCATAAGATATGCCAAAAATCCGTGCAACTGCGCTCCTGAGTGATTCGGGCCCGTCAAACAGCCACCACGGAATACTCCTACTTTCATCCCAAAATAACGGCCATATTCCTGACACATAATATCCGCCGCTACTTTAGAAGCGCCAAAAATAGAGTGTTTGGTATGGTCAAGGCTATGGTGTTCATCAATTCCGTTTTTGTAATAAACGTGGTCTTCCGAAATTTCCCAGCGAGTTTCCAACTCTACCAACGGCAGATAGTTAGGATTATCTCCGTATACTTTATTGGTAGATGTAAAGATGAACACGGCATCAGGACTATGCAAACGTGTCATTTCGAGCATATTGAGGGTACCTA
>JAIXPV010000374.1 GCA_027486105.1 Runella sp.
CTACCATTGCGGGATTGGATTTTAACCATGAAGGTTTTGTGATGAAAAAAGGGGCGCGGGCGTACTTGCTCCACGCCTCCTCTGACTTAAAAAAAGTAACATTATCGGCCGAGCCGCTGGCTGATTACCTCGCCAAAATTAAAAAACACGGCGGCGTGGTGGTGCTACGAATCAATGAGTAGTGATTTAGTTGCGGGCCGAGAACCATCCTTTAGTGGTATTGGCACTTTCCAATTTCTTCTCTAGTGTGTCGGGTAAACGCGGAAAAAAGTCAATGCCCGTCATGCGTTCAATTTCATCAACACTGACCACAAACGTTTTGAGGTTTTCGTTTGAAAACTCATTTCTGAGCACAAAACCAATCATTCGAGGCTGGTCGTCGGTGAGGCACAGGGCAATTTTATAATACATTTCGGGCACCGCAATCTCATTTCTGTTCCCAATGGTAGGCAGTCCAGGCTTGAGGATGGGGCCCGTTACGATGTACAATTCGCCGTCGCGCTGGGCCCATTGTCGAAATTTTTGTTCCAAATCATTCCAGATACCACGGTTAAAATCAGGTACTTGGGGGCTGATATTGCTCATGTAAAAGGTTTCCTGCTTGTCAGAAGGGTTGATGTTAAAATCACCAGCGGGGGCTAAGTGGCCTCTGTCATAACCAGTACGGGTATAATCTGAAGTGATGGCCGAACCCGTAGACACAAGCGGGTCTGGAACAAACTTGTTGCCGTCGCGGGAGAGGTAGGCATTTGCTTCGTCGCCTGTTAATTTATATGCGACCCAGTCGGCCTGTTCGTATTGCTCCCGATAACGCAGCGTAATCTTATGATGCCGAATGATTTGGTCATTGGAGCCGATGGCAGGTAAGTTAAAATCCTTTACCTTCGCGTAGTCGACCGTGGTGTTTGAAGACGAACTTTCCTCTTCGGGTTCTTCCTCGTTTGTGTTGTTTGAAGATTTGTCAATCCCTTCTTTTTCCAACAACGTACGGTCGTCGGAGGCTACATCATCAATGGTGCGGTCATCGACAGCCACATCGTTTGATTCGGGGGCCTTGTAGGGGTTCTTGCCGCGTTCGGGTGGGTTTTTATCGTAAACAAACACGCTCTTTACATCATTCCAAAAAGCCACGAGCGGTTTGGTCCGACCGCGATAATGCAAAACAAGACCAATAACAATAAAAAAGAAAAGTAGAAAAAGGGTATTCCCCAAGCGAAATCCTTTGCGGTGCATTCTGATGTTAGCGTTTTTAATAATTATTGCAAAGAACGGGATAAAACCTCGCGTTTAGCATCTGGTTACGCAAAGATTTTTGGACATTTGCAGCTAAATACCAAATTTTTGAACGTGCAACAACTTCAACTTATTGTCATAGGTGGCGGAGCGGCGGGATTTATGGGCGCCATTACTGCGGCTGAAACTTACAAAGACGCCAACGTTATTCTTCTGGAAAAAAACAAAACCTTACTCAATAAGGTACGCATCTCTGGGGGCGGTCGCTGCAACGTGACCAATGCCGTAGCGACATTGCCCGAATTATTGAAAGGCTACCCGCGTGGGGCTAAATTTCTACGTTCTTTGTTTGAAATCTTCAACAACCAACACACTATCAAGTGGTTTGAGGAGCGTGGTGTACCGCTCAAAACCGAGCCCGACGGACGGATGTTTCCCACTACCAACACCTCCGATACGATTGTGGACTGTTTGATGAAAGCGGCCATTCATGCAGGAGTAAAAATTCGGACTGGGGCTGGGGTGACCCAGTTGAAGCCCATACCAACTGGCATTGAGGTAGTGCTTCAGTCAGGAGAGGTACTCCACGCCGACCGGGTGCTGGTCACGTCGGGGGGGCATCCTCAGTTGAGCGGTTATGATTGGCTACGTAAATTGGGGATTGAAATTGTGAATCCCGTGCCTTCGTTGTTTACCTTTAATGTTCCTTCTATTCCTTTCAAAGACCTGATGGGAGTTTCGGTCAGTGGCGTGGGCGTGAAATTGGCGGGTAGCAAATTGGCAGAAACGGGGCCGTTGCTTTTTACGCATTGGGGGGTGAGTGGCCCCGCTGTGCTGAGACTATCGGCTTGGGGAGCGCGTGAGTTGTCGGACAAAAACTATCAATTTGGGTCGTTGGTCAATTTCACCAATAAGAAGCCGAACGAAATTTTGCAACAACTCACCGATTTTCAGCGCGATTCGGGTTGGCGGGCTAAGTTTGTGGTAACACAAGCGCCTTTTGGATTGCCCCAACGGCTGTGGAAACAATTGGTTGAATTGGCCCACATTCCCGATACCATGCGTTGGGCGGATTTGCCCGCCAAGAATATGAACCGATTGGTGGAGCATTTAACCAATTTTCAACTGGATGTACGCGGTAAAACTACTTTCAAAGAGGAATTTGTTACCTGCGGCGGAGTGGCGTTGTCGGACGTAAACCCCAAAACGCTCGAAAGCCGCAAGGTGCGGGGGCTGTTTTTTGCGGGAGAAATATTGGACATTGACGGCATTACGGGTGGGTATAATTTTCAGGCGGCTTGGACAACTGGGTATATCGCTGGTAAACAATTGGGGCAGTGGTTAGCGTAGCCCTGTTAGGCATGTTGGCGTTTACCGTTAAGTAAATTACCGTTGTGAGTGAGGAGAATAAGCGTTAATTTGGCGTAACAATGAGCGGCAGTAGCTCCCTTCGTTGTGGAAAACTCTCATTTAGCTCCTCCCAACGCCCATGAAATCACTCCTTCTGTTTCTGATGCTTTTACTGCTTTCAGGAGCATCATTTGCCCAAAAAGTCACCTTTGACGACTATAAAAAGCGGGGAGATGCCTGTTTTGTAAAGCAGGATTATCAATGCGCCAAGGACAATTACGAGCGTGCCCTCCGCATTAGAGACAATGATGCCTACTGCAAAAGCCAACTCAAAAAGGTAAATGATGCGCTAAAAAAATCAAGCACTCAAACAACTCCTAAAAAAACATCGCCGAAGGTAGAAAAAGAGTCAGAAAATGTTCGAATCGCTGAATTAAACCGAAAAGAAGGCGATGATTTGTTTAAAAGAGGAGATTACGAAGCGGCCCAGAAGAAATATGAGGCTTGTCTCAACGTGCCTTCTTTTGGGAGTGATGCGTACGTAAAAGAGCAGATCAAATTTTGCCGTTTGGCGGCGGCTTTTCAGACAGATGCCAAAAATGCTTTGGCTCGCGGCAACGAATTGGAAGGGTTGGCGTATCTAAAAAAAATTCTTGAAATAAACAGCGGTGACCCCATCACGCGGCGACTAATCGTTGAGCATCTTCAGCAACGAGGCAATCAGCAATTTGCTAAAAATCAATTCAGTGAAGCAAAGAAAAGCTACGAAGAAGCCCTGCCTTATGCCGATATCCAAACCAAATCGGTATTGGCAAATCTTATCAACACGACCGAAAAAGAACTGAAAGCCGATACCGACAAAAAAGTGGAGGCTGCAAAAGTA
>JAIXPV010000704.1 GCA_027486105.1 Runella sp.
AATCACCCCTAAAATCCTCTCTTCACCAATCAGGTAAATTAAATTTTACGACCATCTTATTTTAGATAATTGGCCAATTCAACATTGTTTTTTATATAAAACGAAGGACTTTTACCCGTAAACTCCTTGATAAAATGAGATTGGTCGTAGTACCCGTTTTTGCAGATAATATCTTGCCAATCAGCCACCTGCCACCGTTTTTGAGCCAACTCACTGCATAAACTGCCTATCCGACGAATGCGAGCGTAATACTTAGGACTTACCCCCACTTTCTGTAAAAACTTGCGTTCAAACTGCCGACGACACACAAAAAGCTCGTTCATCAAATCGCTGATATTGACCACTCCCCGCTGTTCCACTATTAGATTGGCGGCGTAGTCTATGCGGTCGAGTTCTGGATTTTTACGTAATAACTGAAGATTTAAAAACTGTTCCAACAAACCAATGCGTTCGGTGGGAGACGCGGCCTCTTCTATTTTGTTGGACCATTCGTCCAAATAACGCCCCAGCACATCACGGAGGTTGGTGCGCTCATCCGAAAACTCGTACATTGGCAATCCAAACAGCGTATTTAAGCCCGCAGGCCGAAATACAATACCCACCATGCCGATTTTACCCGAAAGTTGTAGTTGATAGCTTTTGGTTGCTTGGCCTGTTAAGAAGTTTTTAGGAACCAAGCCATCGTTAAGTTTTTGGGAAGTTACCCGATACGGTGTGTCGTAGTTAAACACCATTGAGGCAAATCCCGTCGGAGGCGACTCAATGGGCAAGGTTTTGGACAACAATAAGCTATTTTCCCACAAGAAAAAACATTCTACAAAAGGGCGCAGGTGGGTTGGCGGAACGAACTTTCGGTAAAGCATTGTCAGTCATGATTTACCGAAAGTACGAAGGTTATACGTCACCCGCCAAACATTATACTCAATACTTATCTAACATAGAGGATAAGATAGTGTAGCTTTTTACAACCACAGAGAAACGGAGGAACACGGAGTTCGAAGGCCTTGTGGTATTTACTGCTGAAATTTTGAGATTGTTTCAGTCATATTTTATCCCAAATTAAAACAATCCCTCTGCAGGTGGTTTGATACCTTTCAGGCGCAGGTAGATGGTGGTTTGTCCACGGTGGTGGCACATGTGCTCAAACGATTTTGTAAGCGCACTGTCGGCAGTCAGTTCTTGCCCAAATACTTTCACTTTCTTGGCCAAGTCTTCTTCCGACATAGCTTTGATGGCTTCGATGGTAAAGTCAATACTCTGCATTACCATTTTCGTGACGGTGGCTTTAGAGTGGTCTGCCGATTTTTCGGCGGAGCCTTGGTAAGCGCTTGCTTTACCTGTTGCCGACGATGCAAACGCAAAATTGGCATCAGCGACGTGCATCATTTGTTGGGAATAGCTGCGGATTTCGGGGGTAGGTTTGAAAGAATATCCATCTTCTGGCATCGCGGCTAAATACTCCGTCATAAACTTTTTACCCCGCTCCCAGTCGGCCAAAAGTCTTGATTTCGCATTTTGAGCGTTGATGGCCTGTCCAAAGAAGGAAAGTAGCAGTAAGATAATCAGTGTTTTTTTCATTGTGATAATTGATTTGGTTAACGATTCAAAACTAAGCTACTGTTTTTAATGGTGATTGTAAAAATGCGACATTTTGTGGCAAATCCACTTCTCACCCTTTCCCCTATATCTTCAGGGCGGTTTCGTGCTTGATTTCACTCATGACAAATATACTATGTGTATTACCGATACTATCCAGTGCCCCGAGTTTTTCCATCAAAAATCGCTGATATTCGGGCATATCATTTACCACGACTTTGAGCATAAAATCATATTCGCCCGATATATTGTAGCACTCCATCACTTCTTCAAAAGTCATGACTGCCGATACAAATTTTTCGCCATTGGCACGGCTGTGTTCTTTCAGCGAAACATTGCAGAAAGCCACCAAATTTTTGCCAATTCCTTCCCGGTTGACCAAGGCTACGTATTTTTTAATAATCCCTTCCCGCTCAAGTTTACGTACCCTTTCGTACACGGGCGTATAAGAGAGATTCAATTGCGAGGCCAATTCTTTGGTGGTCAAAAGGGCATTTTGCTGTAAATATCGCAAAATACCACGGTCGGTAGTGTCTAATTTTAGCATAATATAATGGGGAATAATTTGCGCACAATCAGATATATTATCTCACAAATAAACGAATTTAATTTATTTTATCTAAAATTAATACAGTTGAATTATTTTATCAAAATGAAATTTTTGCTCTTAGTCCACAAAATGGGGATTGTTTTCTACAATTTAGAAATATATCAAAATAAGTCCAAAATTTATAAATAAGCATAACAACTTAAATATCAAACAGTTAATGCTATTTATACTCATTTAAGGGTTCTTAGGCATGTAATTTTATAAAGTTTATTTACACCAAACGGTATAAATATATTATGAAAGCAATAACATCTTATTTAATCGCAACCTACATCATTTTGTTGTCGATTTGTAATGTGGGGGTAGCTTCCGCTCAACAGTCAACAAAAAAGAAAACAACGGCTGCCCAAAAAGCTAAACTGAAAAAATCCCAAAAAGGAGCATTAATCGGCGTAGGTGCTGGGGCAGTTATTGGCGGAATTATTGGTAAAAACAATAAAAATACGGCCATTGGTGCCATAATTGGGGCTACGGTAGGCGGTGCCGCGGGAGCTATTATAGGCAACCACATGGACAAACAAGCCGAAAAACTTAGTAAAGATTTAGGAAACACGGCCCGCGTCGAACGCGTTGGAGAAGGCGTAAAACTGACCTTCGACAATGCCCTACTGTTTGACTTCGGCTCCTCACAGCTGCGCAGTCAAACCCAAGAAAGTCTACGCAATATGGCTCAAACGCTTAAAACTGACGGCCAAACCAATTTGTTGGTCGAAGGCCACACCGATAGTGTAGGCTCAACGGAGTTTAACCGCGCACTTTCGGAAAAACGCGCTCGTGCGGTGTCAGATTTCTTAATTAGTGAAGGAGTTCCTGCCAGTCGTTTTAAAATTGTTGGTCAAGGAGAGTCAAACCCTATTGCTACCAACAGCACCGAGACTGGACGCCAACAAAACCGTCGGGTAGAGATGGCTCTGTATGCCAGCGAGGAAATGAAAAAAGCCGCTCAAAACGGCGCCATTAGCCTTAGGTAACCTATCCAGCAAGTACCGTAAAGTCTCTAACTTTGCACCGTAAACAATTATTCCCAATACAATGAACAGGTTATTTATTTTGCTGTATGGAACAGCAATCTTCTTTCTCACCACACAATCAGGTTGGTCGCAAGACTATCGTACAGGAATCGGCCTTCGCGCGGGAGGCCCCAATGGATTGACAATCAAGCACTTTACAAAACCAAAAGTAGC